>JALSOY010000273.1 GCA_026986235.1 Caldifarciminota bacterium | reverse complement strand
CATAAGCACTATATCGTTTGATAGAAAGGCCCTTTGTGCTACTTTCTCAATCTCTTCCCTTTTCGGTGAACGCCATCCCTGCTTATTCCTCAACTCCTCGAAAAACATAAACATGAGATTCTCTAAACCTCCCAGTCCGTCCTTACCTAATTTTGAAAGTTTAAAGGTCATAAAACTTACCTCCGCGTATTTTTAAAATTTTAAGAGAAAAGTGAAAAAATGCGATCATAAAATTCAATGTGGCGGAAAATTTATAACCGGGATGGGAAAAATTTTTAACATTGATAAAAAAATCGTTATAAATCCTCTACGAATTTTTGATGAAATCATCGGAATTTTCAATTTTCACTCAACGGCGGAATAATTGCAGTCTAATATTAATGCAGGAGGGAAGGATGAGGCAGGAGGGGGTGGATGGGACGCAGGAGGGCGAGAGAGGAGCAGGAAGGGGTGGTTGGATATCTTTTGACTTTCACAACTTTTCAAATTTACATGATAGAATCCCCCTTCGCAGGAAGGGGAATGCTTACCTCTTGAGTAAGAAGTGTTCTATATTAGGGACCAGGTTGATGAAAATATTTTCCGAACACCCTCTTTTCCAGAGTTGACATAAATCAAATATCACCGATATAATGATATTCCTTTCAAATATAACCTGTGCGGTGATAAATTGGTGCTATGTATGATCCATAAAAGGAGGTATCAGTTATGGCCGGACTGGTTAACAAATATCGGAATGTCTCCTGGATAAAGAGACAATGGCCCTGGTGGACTGCAGGAGTCCTTACAGGAATAGCTGAAATAATAAACTACATCTTCATCCCTCTCGGACATCCAAAACACAAGTTTATCGGTGTAACAAGTGGTATGGCCCGCATGCTTGCAGGTGTGGAAAGCACACTGTTCGGTCACAGTCTCATTGCCACCCGACCTGATTATCAGCCCGCTATCCAGTGGGTAATCATAGGTGCCATGGTAGCTGCACTCGTCCTTGCCTGGATGGAAAGAGAATTCCGATCCTGGGCAAAATATCCGAAAGCGACCCTGTTTTTCGTGGCCCTCGGAGCCTTCCTTTTCGCCTGGGGCACCCGTGTGGCCGGTGGCTGTACTCTTCACCATCTTCTCGGCGGTTTTGCCGCAATGAATATCAAAAGCTGGGTCGTTATGACCTCTGCCACCATCGGTGCACTCATTGGATTCGTCATTCTGAGAAACCTCAATCTCTCCCAGTATTTTAAGAGTCAGGAAACCAGATGGTATGTGGAGCAAACAGATGTCAGCGGCTGGGTTGACGGCCTCACAGCCAGTGAAGATGTTAAAGACTCACGCGGACTCAGGTACTTCCTTTACGCACTCCTGATCCTCATAATGGTGGTGGTTCTTTACAACGCATTTGCAGGCAACAGCTACGCTATTAAAATGGGATGGGCCTCCAGCATCGAAAAAACCAAGATTTACAAGAGTATGATCACGGGCAAAAACATCGGGAACATCATACTCCTCCTGATTATTGGTGGACTTCTTGGCGCCTCGGTCGCAAAGACCGGTTTTGGAACTGAATGTGGCCTCATCAACCCCGAGCTTGGAAGGGAAGTGGAAAAAGGAGAGCTGCAGTCTGCAAGAAGGTGGAGAATCCCTTATTCTCTCAGAACAGTTTTTGTTTCGTATCAACCCTTCGCAGCACTCAGTATTCACATCTTTTTAACAGGTCTCGTGATGTTCATTGGCTTCGCATTCTTCGGAATCATGGAAGGCCATCACTGGGCAACAGAGGCCTTCGCCTCCAAGTATGTTGGACCCCATTTTCATCATGTGGGAATCAGCGCAAAGAGCATAAGAGTGCAGACCACTTTACCCATGGATATATTTGGTGGCCTTCTCCTCGGGCTTGGTACCATTTTCATGATAGGTTGCGAGTTCAGAAACTACGGAAGAACTGGACTCCTCTATATCACAGGACTCCTCATATGGCCCTTCTTCTATTTCGGATACCTCCCCTACACTCTTGCAAGGGATTTCTGGGACAGGTTGATGAACAGCACCCCTTATTCCCCCACCACATTTGTAGCGGCCTGGATAGCACCGGGGAACACAACCGTTCAGGCTATTATATACCTCCTTTATGTCCTGTTATGGCTCCTCATGTTCATCTGGGCCGTGAAGAGAGGGGCAAGAAACATCGGTGTGAAACCTTCAGAGATTTTGAAGATGTCATCAGAAGATATGTATTTTGCGAGGATGGAGAAGCTGAAGGCAGAGGGTAAATGGGAAGAGGTTGAGGCGCTTGAAAAAGAACTTAAGGCACTGGCGAGAAAGTAGGTTAATTTGAGGCGCCGCCCGGAGGGCGGCGCCTCAAAAACCACCATGAAAAAACTTAACTTCTGTAAAAATCAACTCTCATCCGGCCTTTTAACTTCAGCCATCTACGGTATTACACTAATTAGCCTGACCTTATGGGGATTGAATGAATTTTCAGGTATAGCCATATTTGTCTGGAGCATTGCCCAGATCTTTCTCGGTACCGGTGTTCTCTGCCTTTACAGACATCAAAGAATCCCAAGATGGGGAGCGGTTGGCGCCATTCTGATATTCAGTGGAATCGTTACTCTCCTGCCCTCATCCCTTTTCGTCTCTCACACAGTTCAGGCGCTCGCTCTCACTGGATTCAGCCTCGTTCTATTTGACCTTGAAAAAATCAACGGCATTCCGCTCCAGCTACCAGGTGGCATGATATTCCTTGCAGTCATTGGATCAATCCTCAACACCCCTCTTATGTCATTTGCAGGTATCGTACTTCTTACCCTCGGATCGATAGTGGCACTGAAAAGAATTTAAACGGCACCCTGTAAACAAATGAGAGCCCCCCAATTCACTTTTTCAGATACCTTTTCCTGAGCTCCTTGATTTTGTGTCGGCTTTTCAGAAATCTTGGAACCGACGGCAAAATCTTTTTCTCAAAGTGTTCAATGACCTCCTCTTCACCCCATCTCTTCTCAACCTTCACCCATCTTATCCCCCCTTGCTCAATCTCTCCCTCTGTACCGCAGACAGCACACTCAATAAGACCATCTTTGGTCAACCTGAAGAGGTTTTGACCGCAAGAGGGGCAGGTGCCCCTGTATTCCGTAGTGTTTTCAATCAGTAGCCTGCCAGCCCTGTGTGCCCTTTCTACAGCATTCCGGTCAAACAGGATTTCTCCCGGTCCCTGGGCATAGGCGACGAACTGGTCAACGATCCTGAATCCAAGTGACAGTAAGAAAACCGCCATCTGTGGCAGTGTGAAGGCCTCCCATCCTCTCACCCCTGCAACGCCAATGGCAACTGCCGGTTTTCCCAGATTGGGTCTACCCGTACCGTACATGTAGGCCATCCCTCTGTCCAGCAACATCTTCAGTATGGCAGGAACTCCCAGTATGTAGGTGGGGGAACCGAGAATGAGGCCATCGTGTTCGGTGATCATCCGGTAAATCTTCATGGAGTCGTCCCTGTCCTTAAAGACACACTCCGACCTTTTTATAACGCAGTTTATACATCCTTCGCAGGGTTCAATTTTAAAATCAGTAAGTCGAATAAATGTGGTCTCTGCACCCATTTCCCCGGCACCCAGGAGTGCCTCCTTCACCAGAAGCTCTGTGTTACCAAACTTTCTGGCACTTACAGATATTCCTATAACCTTCAACTCTCACTCTCCTGAAAAATCTTGTTTTTCCGGGGTTTATTGAGATTTTCGTCAAGTCTGTAGATTGTCCTGTAAGATTTTCGAACAAACCATGGCCAGGGCTTCCCGCTCTTATGCCAGTTTTTTATCCACTTCAAGGTAGATTCCTCGTTCAGATTTCCAGATCCTATTTTGATGCCTTTAATCTCGTAGGCGGGATTTTCCCTTATCTCCCTCAGAACCTGAAGTTGCTTCCACTTAGCAATAATGGCAGCAAGTCTGGTTTCAAGAAACACCTCTTCCGACTTCGTCTTTATGATCACTTCCGCACCCTGTTCAAGGAAGTTTTCAACAAACTCCCTGAATCTGCTGGAGACTCCATAGTCGTCAATTACGATCCTCGTCTTTTCAGGCTCTCGTCCATTTTTAAAAATTCTTCTTAAAATCCTCATGTAAGTTACATCGAGTAATTCGTTTATGTTGAAATCGTCGATGTCAGCAGGGGTTATCCTTTCCTCAACGAAGTAAAATCTTTCTCCCATGAGCCTTTCAAGATCCGTGTAAAGTTGTTCCCAGAATTCCTCGCTGCGTCTCCTTTTAGTCTCTACGCTTCCAACGATCTTTTCGATGTCACTGAAAAGGGTTTCATGAAAGACGACTCCAACCACATGGAGGTATCCGAAGACCTCACCCTTACCCGTTTCGTCCACTCCCACACACCACTCTTTCGTGGGCGGGGTGTAGATAAACCCTATTATGTCTTCGATTTTACGGATAACCTCTTTTATGGCAGGATCATCTGAAGGTGTGGCATACATGGTTCCACTGGTGTAGTAATTGAATGTGCAATCTCCGATCCTGTATCTCCATACCTCAAAGTCCTGGGGTGTGGGGAGTTGTGTGGCTCCCAGTTCAACGAGGAGATTTTTTATTCTCTCGGCCTTGCCGGCATCAATGTTTCTCCAGGTTCTTCCTCTCATAAAGATTTTTAAAGTTTTCCACAATTTCTTGTATCAGAGTGTCAGCTTCCCTCTCTGTAGAAACGAGCTTACCGCCCGGCCCGGACACGATTTCCCCCTTTTCAACGAGCTCCTGCAGGGCATTTACGACATCCGGATCAAACTTTCCCGTACCACGCATGGTCCTGATTACTTCCCCGGGCGTCTTCTGTTTCTTAAAGGGTTTAACGATGATTTCATTCTCAAAATAATTGGCAGCAGCAATGACCCTTGAACCGAAAGAAATTTCATCGCCTTTCAAACCCTCGGGAAAGCCGGAGCCATCCATTGCCTCGTGATGCTGATAAATCCACACCGGGATCTTCCCTCCACAGGGTAGGGGAATGTTTTCCATCATCTCTTTTCCATAAACGACATGCTTTTTGTAAATTTCGTAATCCAGTATGTCCCGGGCAATTCTGTCCATCGGTTTTACGAGAATGGATGAGGGCACACGGATCTTGCCTATGTCGTGCAGAATTGCACCCAGGACGAGGCATCCCCGCCCTTTGTATTTTTCAAACTTGTCTGGATAAGCGATAACTGAAATTTTATCAACTATATAAGCAACATTGGCACTGTGGATCTTCAAAGTAGCTGATTTCCCACCGAGCAGGTTCAACATGGTCCAGAGGAGACCTGATGTCATATCCTGAAGTGTATCGTGAAATGTGGTAAGATCGGTTACATCTTCTGCGACAATCATCACTCTCTCCTCACCAAGGAGCCTGATAAACTGAAACTTTAGCCTTATGTGTCTCTGTCTTTCCTCTTCGTAGTCAAAGGTGAAGTAACGCTCCGGCATCCGGTATGTGATGTAAAGTTCAGAACTTCCTTCCGAGAAAGCACTTTTTAGAGACCTGTCGATCAATTCAGAATCCGTGCCAGATAAAAAATCCTTGAGAAACTTGCCCACAACTTCCTCCCTTCTGACACCAAATATATCCAGAACCCTGCTGTTTGACCTCTCAATAAGTCCTTCTCTATTGACGATTAAAATGGCGTCTTCCACATTCTCAAATATCTGATTCAGGTATTCCTGATTCTTACGGGTTTCAATTTTCCTCTGGAAAATACTCAGGTAGTCACCAATAATGTTGGCAAACTGCAGAAAGATGTCCACTTCCTCTCTGTGAATCCTGTCAACATTACAGACTGCCGGGATTCTGCTGAAGATCATGACACGGTCAAGGTTATTGGGATCATACCTGGCAAAGAGGATCATGTGCCCAAGAATGCCTGATTCTGCAGGAGACTTCACGGGAACTACGAGCATGAATCTGTATCCGGCCCGACGGAGTTCTTCCCTGAATGGACCCTCGAAGGAATTGAGATTGACATTGCAGACAAATCTGGTAATACCTTCACGCTCCCTTTTCCTGATGATGAAGTTGAGAAG
>JALSOY010000272.1 GCA_026986235.1 Caldifarciminota bacterium | reverse complement strand
TCCCTCCGAAGATCTGAATCTTTCAGCACCCTGAGAATCCCCTCTCTGATACTTTCAACACTGTGTGGATCAACATAGAGTGCGGCATCCCCGCAAACCTCCCTGTGAGGTGGGATATCCGATACGACCACCGGACACCCACACTTCATGGCCTCAAGAGGGGGAATACCAAACCCTTCGTAAAGTGAAGGATATACCAGAACACTGGCCTCCGAGTAAAGCTCCGACAACTTCGTGTCATCAACATGCCCGAGAAATTCGACACCTTCGCCCCCCTTTAGACCCATTTTCCTGAAAACATTGGAGGATGCACCTGCAATCACCAGCCTGTATCCCTCTATTCTTTCAAATGCCCTGATAAGCCTCACCAGATTTTTTCGGGGATCAAGTGAAGAAACAGTGAGTACGATGTTTTTCCTTTCAACCCTCCGGCACTTTATTCCCGAAGGCACTGCATTCCTGACAACCTCCACTTTCTCCGGTTCAACTCCCAGCACATCTGTTATCTCCCTTCTTGAAAACTCGCTCACCGTAAGAATTTTTATGGAATTTCTTGCAATCCTTGGGAGTAGAAACCTGTAAAATCTCACGAAAGACCATGAAAAACTTCGGGGATATCTAAAAACGGCAAGGTCGTGTATCGTGACGATCTTATTCCTGTAAAAAACAGGCGCCGTGTTGGCTAAATTAAGAAGCAGAGGGTTTCCTTCCCTCATAAGATAAAACGGCAAATATACCTGCTCCCACAGGTGTGACCCCGAAAAACCTGCAATAACAGGATTCAATTCATCCGCCATCTCCCTGTTCACTATACCACCTGGAGAAATAAAAACTATGTCATTCCTGATCTTTTTCAGTGCCCTCGAAATCTCAAATGCAAACCTCTGGACACCCGTGGGCCTCTGCGTCAGAAACCTTGCGTTAACGAAAATCATCTTTCAACCTGTATCTGAAGGCAAAGTGAAGGAACCAGAAGATATAGGGTAGCGGGAAACCCTCAAAAAATGTCCTGTACATACCCTCTATGAAAAGGACCCCAAGTGAAAGAACCACCACGATGTCAGGCCAGTCAAACCTGAGTCTATCAATCCTGGAGACATACTGGGAAACAGGAGTCAAAATAAGCATTAAAAAGATAACAAGACCCACAAATCCAAAGTTTATTAGCAAGAACAGAAAAATGTTGTCAACCGGATTGTAAAACTTACTACCCACCTGCCTCTGCGCAGTGCCTATTGCCCCCACACCGTAACCAAAGAGGAGATTCAAAGGATTCTTAAAAATTGGATACTGTATGATCGCATCATACCACACAAGAAGTCGGGCGTAAATGGATTCCGTGGAAAGGAGAAAGAACAGCTTACCACCGTGTCTCCCTATGCCGAATACAGCAACAACCAGTATTAAGATGGGAAAAACAACTGTCATGACCAGCAGTGAAAACCTGAGCTGAACTGGAAACGGCCGCAGGTACTTTAGAAGCATAAGAGCAGGAATACTGTACACTGCAACGATCATGGATGTCCTGCTGGTTGATACGAAAACCCCGGCAAATCCCAGAATAATTAAAAGAAAGAGGATAAACTTTGAAAAAAGTCTGCGTGACTTCAGTAGAAATCCCGTGCTGAATAAAACGACCCACGAGGAATAGTCCCCAAACGCAAAAGGACTCCTGAATGTCCCTATTGCCCTGACAGACTTCGATATGTAAGAAATCTTGATAAACGAAAGCTTGCCAAGTTTCACCGGAACCACCGCTTTAAATACCAGAAAGTGGGTAAAGTACTGAATGATGCCGAAACCGATAATGGGGATGGATAAAGCCAGTATGGTTATGAGAAATCTGTTTACAACTCTTTCGTACGCTGCGTTTCTCATAAGGTTGAAAACAAAAACATAAAAGACCACTGGAAGAAAAAATATCTTTACTCCCCAGACAGTCTGTAAAAGACCGTGATAGGCAATACCCAGGGGAATAGAATAAAACATTAAAGTCAGAGCAAGCATGTCCCACAGGGTGATGTAAATTCTCCGTGTTACAAACCAGATAAGGGCCATTGAAAAGATGAGAAAGAGGATGATAAACAGGTCTTTCCAGGCGTTCAATATGTAAAGACCCAGAAAATCGGCAACAAATCTGACGAGTCCGTCAAAAAGGAAAAGTGTAAGGAGAAGCGCCACTAAAGATTTTATGCTGATTCTGTATTCTCTCCTCTGATAGTACATTACAGTAAGGTCCTGGAGTATCTGTCCGCTATCCTTACCGGCTCAGGTAATCTGTAACGGCCGGTAAGTTTCAAAACCCATTTAACTGAATCCTCCACTGTTATCAAGTTCCCTGGCGATACGAATACTGGCTTTACACCTTTTCGAGTCCTGACGACCGCCCCAATTACCTTTCCTTCATGTTTAAGATGCACAAAACCACCTCTTTCGTCAGGCACATCACCATCAAAGTTACCAAACAACCTGGACTTTGCAACTCCGATAACGGGTTTACCGATAATAATACCGAGGTGAGACGCTATCCCCATTCCTCTCGGATGGGCGATTCCCTGGCCATCAACGAGAATAAGATCCGGCTTGTGTTTCAAATTCCTGTATGCCTGCATCAATGAAGGTAGCTCCCTGAAGGATAAAAAAGTGGGAATGTAAGGAAAGTGTGTTTTCAACAACGAGTACGAAACTTCAACAACATCGAGAGATGGGTATCCGAGAACAACACAGACACCGAGAGTCATGCCCCCGGGAAACGATGCGTCACACCCGGCAACTCTGCTCACCTCCCCTTTTAAAGGGAGAAAGGTCAACCTATCTTTGAGCCTGTTCTGAAGTCTCTCGAGCTTTTTAAGATCCATCCTTCGTGACTACTTCCATGCTATCTACCAGAATATACGGGACCCTGAAGGCCATGGAATTGAAGTAAAGATCCTCCCGTTCCTTTGAAATGGAGAGGACATTTTTGAAATTCTCGTAAATGTTTCCTGAAATAACAGTGTCAACGACTCTTCCAGTAATCTCTCCGTCCTTTATGTGATACCCGAGAGTCACATTAAATGATATGTTCCCCTGCTTAAAATTGGACGCAGCTGCTCCCATGGGCATATACACGATTATCCCTTCGTCCAGTTTACGGATTATCTCATCCAGACTACGATCACCGGGAAAAATCTCAAGGTTGTTAATGGAAATCTGGGGCGTGATACCTCCACCTCTCCTCGTACTCCCTGAAGGCTCCACTCCAAGCTTTCTTGCATAATAAAGATCTGTCAGGAAGGATTTAAGCACCCCATCCTTTACGATAAATCTATCCTGCGTAACCACTCCTTCGTCGTCAAAGGGCCTTTCACCTCCTGGAAGATTTGCCTTATCAATTACAGTCAGTCCAGGATCAAAAACCCTTTTCCCGAGTTTATCGTAAAGCGGAGTGGCCTTAGATTCCACATTTGGACCATAAATTCCCCCCATAAGGGCCTCAACAAAAGTCTCAAGGAGGGAAACAGGGGCAAATAACACTTTGTATCTGCCGGATTTAATCACGGCTCTCCTTTCAACACCATCCAGCTGTTTGAGTAAATCTTCAAAAACCTCAACTGGAGGAACAGGCCCATCTGCTCTGGCTCTCGCCGAGAAAGCAAAAAGATTCCCCGTTTCAACACTTCCCATAAAGAGCATTTCGGTGGTATATACCGTCTTCCTGTACTCTCCCTCAAATCCCGACGAGTTCACGATCCTTACAAACCTGTCCTCATAACCAAGTTTCCCCTGTATCTGGAGCCCGGGATAAAGCTCCTTCAGTCTCTCATTAACATGCCTCGCCTCTAAAATTCTATCACCAAGAGGCCACCTGCCAGGATAATATCGTTCAGGGTCTCTGTACTCGGTCTTTCCGGGAAACTCAAATATGGCTTCCCGCCCGTACCTCGATGTCTCTATCGCAGCTTCAACGACATCCTCGTAATCGTCTCCCGTGGTTGATGAAAAACCCACTCTACCTTCGTAAAAAACCCTGAGACCCGTTATCCTGCTTATATGACTCTCCACACTCTTGGTCTCACTGGCTTCGATAATGAGATCGTATTGCTCTTTCTCGGTATAAAAAATTTCCCAGCCGTCCACTCCCCTTTTCTTGAGTAAATCAAAAAGCTTTTCCATCATTTTCCTCCGACAACCATCTTCCTTACAAGGATATGAGGGGCACCGCCTGAAACGGGCAGGGGCACCTGAGACATTTTGCCGCAATGGCCTGCCTGAAGCTTCAGATCATTGCCCACCATCACGATGTTCATCAAAGTTTCAAAAACATTTCCCGATAACCTCACATCTCTTAGCATTCTGCCCAGCTTTCCATTTTTGATCTCCCGTGCATACACGGCAGAGAAAGTGAACAATTCAGATGATGTCTCACCACCACCTGCACCAGCAACATAAAGTCCGTTACCGATCCTGTCCAGCATTTCCTCAAATGTGCTCTCTCCTGGTTCTATGTAAGTGGTGGACATACGCACAATTGGAGGAAATCTGTAATCCACTGCCCTGGCGTTACCTGTCAGATCATTCCCGAGAATCCTGGCAGTATGCCTTGAATGCAGCCGTGTTTTGAAAATTCCGTTCCTTATTATAAATGTCTTTAAAGACCTGACTCCCTCATCGTCGTACGCATAGAAACCGTATTCCCCTACTATTCTCCCGTTATCGATCACATTGAGAAACTCCCTCCCAAAGCGATCACCAACTCTCATTTTTATGAGTAAAACGGGATTTTTGTAAAACATATCGGCTTCAGCGAGGTGGCCAAACGCCTCATGGATAAAAACTCCACCCATTGTAGGCTCGAGAATGACATCGTAAATTCCCCCACTAACAGGATCAGCCCTGAGAAGGTCCACCGCTATTTTCACCGCATCTTCGATTTCTGATTCCCGCCCTATAAGGAAATTAAATCCCTTCTGGGTCCCCCATGTTAAGTGGTTCGTCTGATAAAGATTACCATCTGCCGCTGTCACGGAAAAAACCATAAGTGTGTAAAGCCTGTGCTCCTCTATCTCGTGTCCCTCACTGGAAAGAAAGTAATTTTCGAGTTTCTTCTCCATGAATTGTATTTCAACCTGCGCCACCTTCTTGTGATTGAGTGCCAGATCGGAATAGTGCTTTACAAGGCCGATCTTTTCTTCAAGGGGGATACTTTCTTTTGTCACCGGCGGAATATAGGTATCTTTCATGGGAAGTGCGTATTTCAAAGGGGCAGGATTTTTAAGCATCAAGGAGGGCTCAAGTGCCCTGTCAATTGCCAGATTCACATCTTCAGGCCTGTTAAACGATGAAAATCCCACGCCTGTTTTGGAAAAAATTCTGACAGAACCTCCGGAATCATAACCAACCATGACCTCGTCGATATTACTATTTCTTGAAACGATAACCGTTCTCTTTGCCTTTTGATATCTCAATTCTACATATTCAGTTCCCGTAGAGAAAATTGAGGGCTTGAAATACTCAATCATCGTTTGCCTCCATTTTTCACTATTATAAGCGAAATCACCTGGTGGAGGAAAGGGGCGGGAGGGATTGTTAAGGAGGGAAAATAAAAAAAACCCGGGCTACGACCTACTTTCCCACACCCTTGCGGGTGCAGTATCATCGGCCCTGGCGGGCTTAACTTCCGTGTTCGGAATGGGAACGGGTGTTGCCCCGCCGGTATGGTAGCCCGGGAGGTATAAAGCCATAAAAGTGGGTTTGGTTCAGGAGTGGTTAAGTCGCTCGGCCTATTAGTACCGCTTGGCTCAACCCATTGCTGGGCTTACACCTGCGGCCTATCGACCTCCTGGTCTTGGAGGGGCCTTAGCCTCGTGTCTTGCGACACGAGACGGGAGACCTAATCTTGGGGTGCGTTTCCCGCTTAGATGCTTTCAGCGGTTATCGCGTGGGAACATAGCTACCCAGCTGTGCCCCTGGCGGGACAACTGGTACACTAGAGGTTCCCCCACCCCGGTCCTCTCGTACTAGGGGCAGCTCCCCTTCAAGTCTCCTGCGCCCACGGCGGATAGGGACCGACCTGT
>JALSOY010000271.1 GCA_026986235.1 Caldifarciminota bacterium | reverse complement strand
CGGAGGGTCAGAATCCACACACATTTGATCCAAGGCCGGGTGACATAAAAAAGATTCAGAATGCATGTCTATTCGTTTACATATCAGACATATCGGAGGCCTGGGCACCGAGACTTCTTGAGAATCTCAAAAGGCCACCAAGGGCTGTGAAAATCTGGCCACTTCTCGGCCGGAAAGAAACGATCAGGATGAATCCCCATTTCTGGTTTAATCCGGAGAATGTTAGAAAAATCGCACTTCCCCTTGGAGATTCTATAGGTGTTTGCGGAAAAACCCGCACCCGGCTCTTTGTCGCAAAGCTCGACAGCCTCGACATCTGGATAAGGGAAAACCTATCGCGCATCAAAAAGAAGTGCTTTGTTCCATCCCACAACTCCTGGACGGTGTTTGCTGAGGCATACGGAATAAATACCACCGATGTCCTCTGGACATCGGAGGGAACAGAATTATCCCCCAGAAAAATTGTAAGAATTATGAAACAGGCGAGAAAATGTGGAACAAACATTCTCGTGCTCGATATAATTTACAACAAAGACCTTGTATCCCCCTTTGTTGAGAATGGATTTAAAGTTGTTACGCTTGACCCACAGGGGTGGAAAGAATATCTTTACACAGACTACATGAGAAAAAATTTGAAGAAGCTATTTGAGGCACTGGATGAGTGAAGTTGCAATTGAGATAAAAAATGTTACCGTAAGGAGGAACGGTAGGACTGTTCTTGAAAATGTAAATCTTAAGATTGGGAGAAACCAGATATTTGCAATCTGTGGGCCCAATGGAGGGGGGAAGACGACACTCCTTCGTACAATAATTGGGATTGTAGATTTTGACGGAGATGTTAGAATCTTTCAAAAAACGCCCCGCGAGGCAGTGAAACAGGGACTTGTTAGCTATCTACCCCAGAGATCTCCAATGGATTACACATTTCCGGCCACGGTGTATGAAGTCGTTATGATGGGAAGGCTGAAAAAGATGGGAGTACTTAAGATACCCCGGAAAGATGACAGACGGAAGGTTATGGAAAGTCTCAAACTCGTTGATATGATAGACTTTAAAACGAAGCCATTTTCCGAGCTATCAGGAGGTCAGCAACAGAGGGTGCTGATAGCGAGGGCCCTTGCAAGTGAGGCAAAGATACTGCTCCTGGACGAACCTATAACGGGCCTTGACATCCATGCCCAGCAGGTTTTTTACAGATTACTCGTTGAGCTCAAAGAAAGAACGGATATCACGATCGTTATGGTTACCCACGACATCGGTGTTATGCCATCCTTTGTGGACGCCGTTGCCTGCCTGAACAAACAGTTATACTACCACGGTATGCCCGGTACGGAGCTGAACATTGATCTCCTGAAAAAGGTTTACGGAACAGACATTGGAATTTTGATCCACGATCATGGAAATCCTTAGTTATACATTTTTTCAGAGGGCAGTTGCAGGCGGGATTCTTCTGAGTCTCGTCTTCTCTCTTTTTTCGTTCTTTGTCGTGGTTAGAAAACTGTCATTTGCCGGTGTTGGTATATCACATACTGCATTCGGCGGTATTGCAATTGGTATCCTTCTCGGCATAGACCCATCTATTTCAGCACTGATCTTTTCCGTTCTCATCGCCATCTTTATAGCATATACAAGTCAGAAAAGGAAACTTCATGAGGATGCGGCAATAGGTATATTCTTCTCTTTTTCCATGGCTCTGGGCATCGCCATAATTTCAAAATTCCACAGAACAAATGTGGACATCTGGAGTTTCCTTTTTGGAAATATAACAACGATTACGAAGGGGGACCTTTTATTCTTTGCCGTTGTCACCGGCATCGTCCTCGTTTATTTTATATTTTTCTTCGGTGACCTTATACTGATCGGATTCGATCCAGAAGTTGCTCAGAGCTATGGCGTTAATGTTGAGATTCACAACTATGTTTTTATGGCACTCCTCGGGGCAGTTATTATAATGGGTATTAAGATGGTGGGTGTAATACTGATATCCGCCTTTCTCGTTCTGCCTTCTACCATTGCCTCTGCCTTTTCCAAAAGTTTTATAAGGATTATCCTCCTTTCTATTTTCGTATCAATGTTTTTCACCATTTTCGGGCTTTTCTTATCCTACTACCTTGATCTTCCCAGTGGAGCAACTATAGTGATGACGGGAACGCTTCTCTTCGGTTTGACCTACCTGAAAAAATCCTAATCCTCAAGCGTAAATTCAAAAAGGAAGATGGTGGCGGAGATGTAAATAAGGTCAAATAGTGTTAGAAATTTAAGCCATGTGCCTGCATTCATTCTGCCAGTAAAGTACGCTTCAGTCAATTTCGTCGCTGCAATCAAAATGGGGACAATTACAGGAAAAAATAGAAGGGGGAGAAGGATCTCCCTTGCCCTCGTTCTCAATAAAACTGCTCCCTGAAGTGTGCCGATAAAGCTAAGACCTGTGGTGGCAAGGATCGTTGCCAGCACGAATGTTAACAGATTCCCTTCAGGGGAAACCCGAAAAAGGACTGTAACCACTGGATATACAACTATTTCCACGATGAAGATCAATGTAATGTTAAAAAGCACCTTTCCTATCATTATGAAGCTCGAATCGTAAGGCAGGAGCAAAAGCCCTCTCAGGGAATCTTCCTCGGTTTCAATGGAAAAGGATCTGTTGAATGCGAGAGTTCCGGTAAAGACTATGGTCACCCAGAAAACTCCTGCTGCCACCAGCTCTGTCTCGACCAGCCCCGGGGGAATTGCGAAGTTAAAAATGACGACCGTAAGGAGAGCAAAGACGAGCAGTGTATTCACCATCTCTTTGGTTCTGAACTCAAGTCTCAGGTCTTTGAGATATAAATACCAGGCGGCCTTCGCAAAGTTCATTTAAAAATCTCCTGTAGCTCCTGGATAGAAACGCCCCTCTCAAAGTGATGAGTGACTTTCCCTCTTTCAAACACAAAAATCCTGTCCGAGAGCCTCACTGCAATGTCCAGTCTGTGGGTGATAAGTATGTAGCTTCTGTCCCTGTATTTTTCAATCACTTCCACGGTTTTTTCAACTCCCGCAGGATCAAGCCCCGAAAAAGGTTCGTCCAGAAGGAGAAGTTCGGGTTCATTCATAAAAACCCGTGCGAGTCCGAGTCTTACCTTCATACCCCTTGAGTACTCAGAAAATCTCTTATCAAGGTTCTTTTCCATTCCGAACAATTCTGCCCATTTGAAGACCCGATCTGGTGCCACACCCACCATTTTCGCATAAAATTCAAGATTCTCTCTGCCGGTCAGGTTTCTGTAAAAAAAAGAGTCGTGGGAAAGTACGCCGATCTTCTTCTTTATCTCCGGAAATTCCTCGATATTTTTACCAAATATAGTGACCTTTCCCTGTGTTGGTTTCGTGGTACCGGAGACTATTTTTACGAAAGTGGTCTTTCCGGCGCCATTGGGCCCAAGTATCGAGACAAACTCCCCTTTCTGTAACGAGAAATTTACACCACGAAGGGCGTATTGCTCACCGTACTTTTTTACAAGATTCTCTGTTTTCAGTATTTCAGAGCTTATCACAGATCCGCTTCTTTGCCTTTTCAAACTCTTCTCTGGAAATGATCCCCTTTTCTCTGAGTTCAACGAGTTTTTTCAATTCATCGAGGAGATCTCCCTTCTCGCCAGTGACACCCGCACCGGATCTGACGGACCTTATCCTGACGAAAACGATGACAAGGAGCACAAGTACTGCAACTCCGATGGCAATGGGGAGTTTCACTGTAGATTTACCTGTAGAACCTTTTTCGATCTCCACAGAGAATCTGTCAGCTGGTTTGACAAGGTGATAAACTATGTAAGTCTGACCATTTATAGTCTGCTCACCCTCTTTTTTAAACATCTTTGACTTTATCTTTACACCAGGTGCAGTAAAGATCTGGGCTGATGAGAGTTTTTTGGGAAATTCTCTGTAAAGGGAAACTTCTGGCAGTGTCGAGATGTAATTGAAGGCAATGGTCTGATCCCCGGGATAAACGACATTATTGTAAAAGACGGTATCCCCCACAACCACCCAATCTTCCTCGTTCCTCGGCTGTATATAAGTGATGGAATCCGTTTCTGGTGGCAGGTAAAAATACACATAGTACTGCGCATCAAAGGTTTTTGAACCGGTATTACTGATGTTAAGGGCTTCAACCACATAGTATCCCGGTCCACGATCGTTCGGGAATATCACCATGTGGTAATTTGTCAGTGCTATGTTCTGATCGTCGTCTGTCACTTCAAAAACAGGAAGTTCGAGGACAAGGGTATCACCCTCAAACTTACCAACTTCAGTAAGATACCTGACATTCTCGTAGCTCGTTTCAGCCTGGTAAAAAAGCGTACCATCGGCATTTTTCACGACGATCCTTCCCTTTCGAGGATTGAATGCCTTTGAAAACTTTATGTTATTTTTTTCGTCGAACCCCACGACACTCACGGTGAGGTTGTCAACAGGCTTTTTTGGGTCGGTTCCATTTGTAACATTTACGATCAGGACTTTTGATACGATTGAAATGGCAAGCAATAGGTTCAACATTGCACTCCTCCCTGAATTTAATTGGGATTTATTATTAACTTTCACCGTGATAATGTAAAGGGAACGATGGAAATTTCGCAATCTGGCGTTTATTATCTAATGCATTATGAAGAATGAAATCCTTAAAGTCGAAGATTTAATTGTAGCCGGCTCCGTCCCAATACTGAAAGGCGTTAATCTCACGGTCTTCGAGGGCGAGATCCATGCGGTCCTTGGATCAAATGGAACGGGGAAATCCACTCTTGGATATGCCATCATGGGATCATCAAGGTACCGGGTACTGAAGGGCAGGATTTTATTTAAAGGACGGGATATCACTCATCTATCCATGACAGAGAGGGCACGACTCGGTATCACAATGGCCTTCCAGCATCCTGCAAACTTTGAAGGAATAAAGGTTGTAGATTATTTGAGGATCAGCAAAAAATACTCGAGGGATAATCTAAATCCTGATGAAGCCCTCCGCATGGTGGGTCTTGAACCCAAAAAATTTTTAAATAGAGAGCTGGATACAGGCCTTTCAGGCGGAGAGAGAAAGAGAATTGAACTCGCGGCAGTTTTCCTTATGAGACCCGAGATAGCCATCCTGGACGAGCCTGACTCCGGTATCGATCTTATGTCAATTTCTGATATTGCAAATGTCATGAGGACATTGAACAAGATGGGAACCACGATCGTCCTCATAACACATAGAGAGGAACTCGCTCTCATAGCAGAGAGGGCATCCCATCTCTGTGCTGGAATGATACTCAAAACAGGCTCTGCAAGGGAGATTGTGGATATATATCTCAAAAACTGCAAAATCTGTGATCACATAAACCAGCCGGAGGTGAACCATGCCAGCCTATGACAGAGAATACCTCGCAATCGTTGGCACCCTCGAGAGATCCGGTCAGGAAGCAGAATTTCTTAAAAACTCAAAAATCGCCTCTATCGTAATCAATGGTAACAGGATCCTTGGAATGAACACAGTTGAAGGAATAGAAATCTTACCCATCTCAACAGATGATGGAGTTGAAATGCAGATTACGGTACTTGAGGGATACAAAATACCCGAGCCTGTACACATTTGCCTCGGACTCACTGCAAAAACAGGAAGGCAAAGGATCAAAACGAGACTCAAAGTTCAAAAGAATGCCGCCATAAAGATCGTTGCCCACTGTATTTTCCCCAACCCTCAGGGGGTTGAACACCTTATGGATGCGGATATCGAGATAGACGATGGGGCACAGCTGATCTACGAGGAGACACACATACACGGAAAATCAGGCGGAATTTTTGTTAAACCCACGACCACAGTGGTGGTGGGTAACGGTGCAAGATTTTTTACAACATTCAGGGTGGTAGAGGGGAGAGTGGGAAAACTCGACATCAACCTCGAAGCACGCCTCCTTGATAGGGCCATCCTGGATGTACTCACGCAGATCTACGGGAAGGAGGACGACGAGATAAAGATAAGAGATGTCGTTGTGCTTGAAGGCAGACAGTCAAAAGGAATAGTCAAATCGAGGATCGTCGTCAAAGACAG
>JALSOY010000270.1 GCA_026986235.1 Caldifarciminota bacterium | reverse complement strand
CCATAAGGAGTCTTGCTGGAGTGGAGGAGGTGAAACTCGTTACAAGGGATGAGGCCCTAAAGGTTTTTAAAAACAGCTATCCTGAATATACGGATCTTTTGAGCGTGTTTACGGATATCCCCTTCCCGGAAAGTTATGTTGTTGAAGTAAAATCCCACTGGAAGAGTGCTGGTTACATCGAGCACATAATAAACGAAATTTCCGTACTTCCAGGAGTTGACGAGGTTTATGCAGGGACGGAATGGATAATTCGTCTGTCAAAGATAACCTTTGTTTTCATCGGTATATCCTTCACACTTCTTATCGGGCTTTTTATAGCCATAAATTATGTGATATTCCAGACGATCAGATTGATCATGAACGCAAGGAAGGAACTTATCGAAATACTCGATCTGGTGGGAGCGACAAAGTGGACCATAGGAATTCCCTATCTCATTAACGGGACGGTTTATGGTTTGACAGGTGGGCTTCTGGCTGCAGTGGCTTTAAAAATCCTGATCAGTATCCTCTCGGCTCTCCTTATTTATAACCTCCCGGACTTTGTTGTGATCTATCCGGTACTTCTGCTCGTTGGAACCTTCACGGGACTGGTTGCCTCTCTTCTATCCTTTGAAGAAGTTCTTCCATGAAAATCCTTCTCATTTTTCTCGTACTATCCACGGGAAGTTATCAAAAAAGGATAAAACTTTACGAGAAAAAGCTGAAAAAACTCCACAGGGAACTTGTAAATCTTCAGAAGAAAAAGGAGAGTATTCTGAGAAGGATAGAAGTTATAGACCAGCAGCTCGATGTACTTCAGGACATGCTGGAAACCCAGAAGGCGCATGAAGAGAGCCTTAAGGCCTCCATTGGTGTGTTAAAGAAGGACATAGACAGCCTTCAGACTGATCTCACATACAAGGAGGAGGTGCTGAGGAGATATATCGTCAGGCTTTATAAGTACGGTAAGCCCGGTTTTCTTGAAATCCTGTTGGATGCAAAAGATCCCTATGAATCTTACAGGAGAGTGAAAGTTTACACCTACATTCTCGAAAAGGAAAAGAGGTTGCACGAACAGGTTGAAAACGATCTTCACGAGCTTTCGAGGAAACGGGAGCTCGTGAAGAAGAAACTGGTTGAAGTGAATCGATTGCAGAAGCAGATATTGTACCGGAGGAGTCAGCTTGAGGAGAAAAAGAGGCAGAAGAGGGCGCTTCTCAGGAGGATAAAGAGTCAGCAGAAGAGAAAGAGGTACGAAATAAAAAGGCTTGAGAAGGAGAAGAGGAGACTCGAGAGAATCCTCAAGAGGCTTCAGAAAAAGAAGAGGCGTTATATATCAAAGAGTAAACGGTTTATATGGCCAGTTAGGGGGAAGGTGATTCAAAAATTCGGCGTAATAGTTGATCCGAAATACGGAACGAAGATCAAAAATCCCGGTATAGATATAAGGTCCTCACCTGGTGCGGAGGTGGTTGCCTCAAAAGACGGTGTGGTGGTGTACGCTGGAAATTTTATTTCTTACAGGGGAGTTGTTATCATAGAGCACGGTTCCATTTACACAGTTTACACAAAATTAAGAAAAATTCTTGTGAGGGAAGGTCAGGTAGTGAGCCAGGGAGAAGTGCTTGGCCAGCTTTCCATGACGAACCCTGTTCTGCACTTTGAGATAAGAGTTAAAGGCAGGGCGGTGAATCCCTTAAAATATTTAAGATGACGAGAACGACAGAAAACATCGCATTTTTTATCTCTGCTCTTGTACTCCTTACATTGGCCATATACACGGGATTCCCATCAGAGTATCTGCCCATCATTCTTTCGGGACTTGCGGCCTTTCTCTTTTTTCTCGCAAGGGAAAATCCCACTGCAAACACTCTCTTTGCCGTTACACTTTCATTTTTTCTCTTCCTTCTTTTGAGCAAACTGAAAAATGTTCTCTTTCCCTTTGGCCTTGGTCTCCTGATCGCCTTTCTCCTCTCACCACTCGTGGATAGGCTTGAAAAATACAGGATTCCCAGGGTCCTGACCTCCATTTTTATACTCACTGTATTTCTGGGTCTCATCAGTCTCATCGGATTTTATGTGGGGCATCAGTTTTCAAAAGAACTCAGTATATTTTCTCAGAAACTACCAGGTTTTCTGTCGAATGTGAGGACTCAGGCACTTGAGAAGTTTTCAAAGTACGGCGAGTTGAGGAAGATCTTTGAGAATCTGCCGGATATAGGGACCATTGCAGGCGAATTTCTAAAGAGACTCCCTTCTTTCTATAAGTCGGCTGCACTTGTGGCATCCTATATCTTTTATTTCGTTCTCTCAATAATCGTCACATTTTATACGCTGAACGACTACAAAAAGATAAAGGCCAGGACCTTTGAAATGTTTGCCCGTTCAGCACGGGCTCAGGGTGTCTTTCTGGAGATTGCAGAAATATTGAGGAAGTACTTTCGTGGCCAGCTTATCGATGCATTTGTTGTGGGGCTCCTGACAGCAGCTCTTCTTGGCATTATGGGGATTGACTTTTTCATTATTATAGGTGTCTTCGCCGGGCTCTTTAATCTCGTTCCCACCCTCGGTTTCTGGCTGAGTTACCTGATCGGCATTATGCTCGGATTCATGGAGCCCAACCCCTTATCAGGTTTTTTAAAAGTAACATTCGTTTTCATCATCGTTCAGTTGCTTGAGAGTACCGTAATTTCACCGAGAATAATAGGGGGTAGCGTGGGACTTCACCCCCTTATAATTCTTGTATCCCTGCTCATCGGTGCAAAATTCTTTGGTCCCCTGGGATTTTTACTTGCAGTCCCTGTGGCGGCGATCCTGAAGGGTCTCCTGTTCAAGAAAAATGTAGCCTAAGACTCTCCCCTGAGCTTTTTCAGTGTCTCCTTTACCTCCCCGACATGACCTTTGACCTTGACATTTCTCCACTCGTGTCGGATAACTCCTTCAGGATCGATGATAAAGGTACTCCTTTCAGTTCCGTAGTATTCTCTTCCGTAACGCTTTTTGAGTTTCCACGCACCATAAGCCTCTATAACCCTGTGCTCTGGATCGCTGAGAAGAGTGATTTTAAGACCGTGCTTTTCCTGGAATTTTTTGTGGCTTTTAACAGAATCCTTGCTAACTCCCAGAACAACGGCATCAAGCTTCTCAAAGTCCTTTAGATTTTCTGTAAAATCAATAGCTTCCCTGGTGCAACCACTGGTGTTGTCCTTTGGGTAAAAGTAAAGTACTACCCATTTACCACGGAAGTCTTTAAGACAGACTTCTTTGCCATCCTGGTCTGGAAGGCAGAATTCAGGTGCCTTTTCTCCTACCATGATTCACCTCCATTTTGAAATATGCAATTTTCCACATACCTATTTTAACGATTTTTCACCGAACCTTCACTCTTCAGTTTCCAGAAATCCCGTTTTAATGCGGGTTTCCAGGTAAGGAGGTTTATATCCTGTCAAAACCTTGCCTTAGACCTACCGTTTCAGTATGATTAATCCGAAGTGGATGAAAAGATGAGGGAAATAGTAATTGACGCCATAAAGAGAACGAGAACAGGATGGAGGTCCGACCTCATTAAAAAGGTGAAGCTTCAGTACCCTGAGCTTTATGCACAACTCGTGTTTGTGGAGGAGCAGATAAACACCAGAATCGTTGAAGGTGCAGGCGAGGATGAAATAAAATTATTGCTGGACAGATGGATAGAGCTTGTTGAAACCATCAAGAGGAAAGTCCAATGATTAATGCCACCTATGTTAACGAACTCATCAATAAAATGGTAGAAACTGACGCCTATGAAGGTGTTTTCGCAGCCGGGGCGAAGCCACTCCTCAGAACGGACGACGGCACTTTCGTCTTTAAAGATCACGCGTTTTCACCTGATGATGTAGTCCAGCTTCTCGTTCTCCTGAGGCAAAAGTCGAAATTTGCGAACTCTCCCCTCGAGGACTCCGGCACCTTCTCCTTCGGAATCAGGGGAATTGGTAGATTTACAGTTGAATACCTTCAACAGAGAGGAACAATTGCAGTTTTTTTAAAAAGGATTCGGGACCGTATTTTTGATCTGAGAGAGGCCATAACCTCCCGTGAGTTTCTCCCCATCTTTGTTCACATGCTTGATCAAGGAGAGGGCCTTTTCGTTGTCTCGGGTAGAAACAGATCCCTCAACATGACCGTCTCTGCTTCAATAGTCAACTACATAGCCAGAAGGAGACCATCTGTCATCTATACTGTTGAAAGTCCCCAGAGTCACCTTTTAAAACATGAGAACTCCGTGGTAATTCAGAGAGAGGTGGGCTCTGATGTGGAAAGTTTTGAAAGGGGGATTGAACAGGCTCTGAGTGCTTCAGTTGATGTACTCTACATAAATGACATTCCAGATGAAGTCACTCTAAACAGCGTATTCAGGGCCGTTGAGAAAGGTGTTTTGGTCATCACCACACTTTCGGCTGCAGGGATTCCGCATACATTCATGTATTTCGAGACGATAACCATAAATCCTCTTACCATGCGTGAGTTTCTTGCCCAATCCCTCCAGCTCCTTGTTAATCCCTCTGGATTCGACAGGAAAGCAGGTATCCTCAACTTTCAATGGATGGTGAAAAAAGAGGAAGCTGCAAATCTTATCCGTCTGGGTAACTATTTTGAGCTCGAAAGGTTCGTCAAGAAGTCGTGAATTTCAATGTCTTCCGAACTTTCGTTCAAGCTCCTCGAGGCTGAGTTTAATAATGGTGGGCCTGCCATGGGGGCAGAAGTAGGGATTTTTACAATGGAATAGCTGGTTTATGAGGGCGAGCATCTCGTCGTTGGACAGGGGCTCGCCGGCCTTCACCGCTGCTTTACAGGCAATTGTTTTCACTGAATATTGAAATCTATCTGGTAATGACTTCTTCGATTCAAGCTCGCTCAGGATCTCCCTGAACTCGTCCTTTGTAATCGTGGAAAAAATATTGGGTACCCCTTCAATAACTATTGTCGTCTGGGAGAACTTTCTTATTCTGAATCCGAAAGTCTGGAGGATGTCCCTGTACTCGTTGTAGATCTGCATCTCCTGAGGAGTGAGGTGAATGGTTACAGGGAAGAGTAAGTTCTGAGTACCCACCTTCCTTTCAAGTAGCTGTTCGTAGATCACTCTCTCGTGGGCTGCGTGCTGGTCTATAAGGATTATACCCGTCTTGACCTCTGCAATTATGTAACTGTTGTGTGCCTGCCACACAGCCCTGGGTGTGTAATTTTCCTGTTCTGAGAGAGGCTGCATCTCCCCCAGCTCAAGCTGTCTGGCGCTCACCGGCACCTCCTCGGGCTTATAAATAGGTACCTTCTCGTTTACGAGTCTTAAATGAGGACCTTCAGCAGCAGGAACTTTAAGGTATGATTCCTTGGTTACATCAAGTGTTTCCCTAACACTTCTGTAAACCCTTTCAAAGATCCTCAACGACTTTGAGAACCTGACTTCCTTTTTCTGAGGGTGGACATTGAAGTCGATGTAACGGGGATCTACACGGACGAAAAGGATAAATTCAGGGTAGTTTTTCACCTCCATAAGAGCCTTGTATATTGCAGATCTTATCTGATCGCTCTTAACCCTTCTTCCGTTTACGAGGATGATCTGGGTAACAGGTCTGAGTTTCATCTTTTCAGGTCTCGATATTCTCCCTTCAATCTCAAAGGAACTGACTGTGTTTGAGTTAATCTCAACCGTCTCCTCTAAAAATTCTTCCCCGTAGATGTCCTTTATCCTTTCGGTTTTTGATTCCGCCGGTCTGAGGTTGAGGACCTCGTTCCCATTAACCACGAGCTCAAATCCGATATCGTGGTTCCAGAGAGCGTAGGTCGTAACCACTTCGATGATTCTCCTGCCCTCGTAGAGGTCTCCACCAAGAAATTTTCTTCTCACGGGAAAGTTGTAAAAAAGGTCCCTCACGATAACGGTTGTGCCTTTTCTGAAGGGAGCAGGTTTAACCATTTTGGGTTTTGTATCTTCAAATACTACCTCCCAGCTGCTATCTCCTTCCGTCCCCGATCTTATGGTGAGCTTTGAAACGGTTGCAATGGAATGGAGCGCCTCTCCTCTGAATCCCAGGGTCTGAATTTTCGAAAGA
>JALSOY010000269.1 GCA_026986235.1 Caldifarciminota bacterium | reverse complement strand
CATGAATGAGCTCATCGAAGTTGAAGTTTATCAGATACTGCTCGACGAATCGGTGAAGGCGCCGGTGGTTATCCTGAAGGAGAAGAACGGTGAGAGGATCCTTCCCATCTGGATAGGACAGGCAGAGGCCGTGTCAATAGCCTACGCCCTTGAGGAGATTGCCACGGAGAGACCACTTACACACGACCTCATAAAGCTCATAATAGACGGGTTTGGTGCAAAGCTTGAGAAGGTCGTCATAAACGACCTCCGGGATAACACATATTTCGCGAGGCTGATCTTCAAACTGGATTCATCCCTGATCAGTATAGACGCCAGACCGTCGGATTCCATAGCGATAGCGCTGAGAACAAACTCACCGATATTCGTCGCAAGATCCGTGATGGAAGAAGGGGGAACCATAGAGTAAGGGGTGAAAAGACTTAAGTCTTTTCACCCCTGAAAACTACCCTTTTTTGGGAATGGGATGGGCGATTTTCTTGAAGAACTCTTCGAAATTGAAGGTCTTGTAGTTTGCACACTCCTCGTTGTGACACCTCTTACAGGTCTTCTCGTCAGGACTTGGATTCAGGCCATAATCTGCAGGATTGAGCTTACCCTGGTAGATTTTTCTCATGATGGAGAACTTTTTATAAGCAGAGCCGGGGCCATGACAGGCTTCACACTGAACGCCGTCTTCAATCTTGAAGGTAGGAGCAATCAGACTTTTGTCAACGCCGTAGGCGGTGGTGTGGCACTTGAGGCATTTGGGTGATTTCTGTGGATCGCCTGTGACTCCCATCTTTTCCGCGGTTTCCTTTGCCTTATCCGTGGCAAGAACCTTGTAGGCATCGTGGTGGGGAACCTTTAGCCAGATGCCGTACTGGTTTCCGCGGCGCTTTGAAGAATGGCAGGATTTACAGGCTTTTACTCCTACATATTTGAAGGTTTTCTCACCTGCGTGTGAAAATCCGGCGAGGATGATAAGAGATATTGCAATTTTAAGGAATCTACTCATCTTGCTACCTCCTTGATATCTTGCGGAAATTATAATTACGGTGGTGGAATTTTTCAAGGAAAGGGGGCGGAGGCCCGCAGGGCCTCCGCCCCCTGTAAACTCTACCTGTAAACCTTCTTTATCCACCCGCGTAGCTTCATCGCCTCTGCAACCCTCGCTACTGACACCAGATAGGCCGCTGTTCTCGGATCAACATTCTTGGCCTTATAAGCTTCGTAAACATCATGAAATGCCTTCGTCATCTTCCGGTCAAGTCTCTCGTGAACTTCCTCAAGCGTCCAGTAATAGCCGGTTATGTTCTGGACCCACTCGAAATACGAAACCGTCACGCCACCCGCATTGGCAAGAAAGTCTGGAAGAACAAATTTACCGTTGTTGTGTAAAATGATGTCTGCCTCCGGCGTGGTGGGACCGTTGGCAAGCTCAAGAATTATCTTTGCCTTTATTCTCGGTGCATTTTCCTCTGTGATGACATCTTCAAGAGCAGCGGGAATCAGGACATCAACATCGAGTTCGAGGAGCTCCTCGTTGGTGATCTCCTTCGTATCGGGGAATCCCACCACAGTGCCGTTGTCCCTCTTGAACTTCACAGTATCCTCGAACTTTAAGCCCTTTTCGGAGTAAATGCCACCCTTGGAATCACTCACGGCGACGACTTTTGAGCCGAACATGTCAACGACAAGCTGATGTGCGAACTGGCCGGCGTTCCCGTAACCCTGAATTGCAACAGTGGCACTGGAAAGATCAATTCCGAGGACCTTCGCTGCCTCTCTCAATACATACATTCCGCCCCTTGCTGTGGCATCACCTCTACCCAGCGATCCTCCAATGGGAATCGGCTTTCCCGTGATAACACCTGGAGAGTAGTATCCCCTCAGCGTGGAGAATTCGTCCATCATCCAGGCCATGATCTGGGGGTCTGTGTAAACATCGGGGGCCGGAATGTCTTTTTCCGGGCCGATAAAGTTCCCAAGAGCCCTTATGTATCCCCTGGCAAGTCTCTCCTTTTCCGCGGGTGACATCTCTTTTGGATTACACACAATGCCACCCTTGCCACCGCCGTAAGGTATGTCAACGACGGCGGTCTTCCAGGTCATCCAGGCTGCAAGGGCTCTGACAGTGTCGATCGTCTCGTCGGGATGCCACCTGATCCCACCCTTTGTCGGTCCTCTTGCATCGTTGTACTGGACTCTGAAACCTTCGAAAACCTTAACGGTTCCATCGTCCATCTCGACTGGTATGAGTACATGCAGTTCCCTTTTTGGCTTTCTAAGCAACATGTGGGCAGCATGATCCAGATTCAGGATTTCAGCTGCCCTGTCCAGCTGCTCCTGCGCAATTTCAAATGGGTTCCTTTTTGCTCCCATGACTCCTCCTTTTCAAAGAGTTTACGACCAAATTATAATTTTGCCTTACAGTGCGGTCAAGAATTTTTTCTTATAATTAAATATGCAAATTTTTTGGATGGGTAAACAGTCCGGTGGTGAATTCTTTGCCTTTTATCAATATTTATACTCTCTGACAGAAGTGGAATCCATCAAAACCCGCGTGGAGAAGCAGATTGAATTTCGGGCACTTCTCCCTTCTTAAGAGGGTGTGAACCGATTGAAATTAAATCCCCCTGTATCCCCCTTCACCAAGGGGGATTTTGAGAGAGGATGATCCCCCTTCTCCAAAGGGGATTTTTGATGAATCCCCCTTGATCCCCCTTTTGACAAAGGGGGATTTTAAAAGGGGAGGTATACCACTTCTCCAAGGGGGATGATACCCTCTCACCCGGTGTTCATGTTCCGCAATTGAGGGATTAAAATATAAAAATGCATTTTCTCCTTATCCTCACCCTCTTTTCGTCCACAACGAGCTTTAAGGCGCAGAAGTTATACTACTATCCCGGAAAAAATCGTGTGGTGCTCGTAGATTCAGCGATTGTAAATAAGGGGACAACAACCCTCATGGCAGACTCCATCGTTTACGAAGTTCAGAAAAAACTTTTACTCGCTTTTAAAGGTGTGGTACTTATCGTCGAGAACGACACCCTTCTTGGAGATTCCCTTTTCTACAGCTTAAAGACACATCAGGGGGTATCCTTCCACGGAGAGTCCCATGTTGAGAAAGGTTTTTTGAGGGGAGAGAAGATGTACAAAGTGACTGACAGTATCCTGCACATCGAGAACGGGACATTTACTTCCTGCGATCTCGATACACCCCATTATTACTTTTATTCAAAAGAGATGAAGATTATAAGGGGAAACATGGCCATAGTGAGTCCCCTCGTCCTTTTCATTCACGAAGTACCCGTAATTTACATACCTTTCTGGTTTTTCCCGGTTAAAAAGGGAAGAAAATCCGGATTTCTAACGCCTCACTTCGGCTACAATTCCAGTCTCGGTAAGTACTTCAGAAATGTTTCATACTACTGGGTTTTGAGTAACTATGCCGATGTTACCTTCACCCTTAATTTGACGGAAAAGAGAGGTATCCAGGCAGGGGTAAACTTTGTTTACAAAAAATACAGAGTTTTTGACGGTAATCTCGACTTTACACTCGCCCAGGAATTTTTACCCGTGAAAAGGAGATGGAGCCTCAGGGGATTTCACATTCAGAACCTCCCTTATGGATTCAAGGCAAGGATGAGGCTGAACTTTGTTTCAGACAAAACTTACATAGAGGACTATTCAGAAACTCCTGCTGAATGGCTTAAAAGGGAGATGACCTCCTTCCTCAACATATCAAAATCCTGGAAATTTGCAAATATGAGCCTTCTTTTAATTGATACCCGTAATCTCGATACGAGAAAGTTAACTTCCACATTACCGGACTTCAAAATTAACATTTTCAATATCTCCTATGGCCCCCTTTCCGGCAGCAGTGATTTCAGATATCTGAGAATATCCACCGGAATCATTGACAGTGTGGAAACGAGAAGTGTGGCCAATTCAAACATCAGAATGAGGCTTCCCTTCCATGTTTTCAGATATTTCAACATAAATCCCTCGCTTTTTATCAGATCAACCCTTTACGATAGGGACAGGGAAGGCAATCCGAACTACTTAACTTTCGTGTATTCCACCTCTTTGAAGATGAGCACAACAATTTACGGTTACTCCAGATTTGGCTTTGGTCCATTTAAAAGATTCAGACACACGATGAGACCGGGAATCAGTTTTAACTATACCCCGGAGAAAGACCAGGGAAGGATTGACCCTGTTGACGGATACGGTGTCATCAAGGCGAGAAAAAATGGGAGTATCAGTATTTCCAATGATTTTGACGCAAAATTAAGGAACGGTAAGGTGGTAAATCTACTTTCAGTATCATCGAGGGTATCCTACGATTTTCTAAAAGATGAAAAGAAACTTGGTGCAGTGGGCCTCTCTTTTTCCGTTCTGCCCACCCTGCCGGTGAAACTCACAGGATACCTGACGGTGGATCCATATAAAAAACTGATCAATTACAGGAGTTACAGGCTGAGTGCCACGAGGAAATTTTCCCTTACCTGGGAGGGAGATACGACAGACAGGAGAACTTATTCAATTTACGCCATATACAACTATTCCAGAGCACTGGGCCAGAAGGCGGTAAGCAGACTGGACCTGAAGTTAACAGGCAACCTGACGAAGAACTGGAAGGTCAGGTATTCTTTGAATATTGATCCAGCTAAGTTTAAAATTTACGATCAATCCCTTGGTCTGGAGAGGGATCTACATTGCTGGAAAATGGATTTGAACTGGTGGAAAAGGGCAGACGGTGTCTGGAGTTATGACTTTAAGATCTGGATAAAAAATCTGCCCGATGTAAAATTTAAAAAGAGCTTTTTTGACCTGTTTTTACCGCATTAAACGAAAAGGGGTGATCAAAATGAAACCGTTTAAAAGAGCCCAGCGAGTAAGTAACGAGATCCAGAAGGTTATCGCCGAAGCTATTGAGTTCGAAGCACGGGATCCAAGGCTCCGGTATGTCACCATCATAAGGGTAGAGACATCGGATGATTTAAAACACGCCAGGGTATTTTACAGAACACTCGGTGACAGGGAGGAGGCAGCGGCCGGACTTGAACATGCAAAAGGTTACCTGAGGACAGTAGTTGCCAAAAGGGTGAGAATGAAGTTTACTCCTGAACTCACCTTTGAATACCTTGACATCCTTAATCTGCCATGAACGGATTTCTCCTTGTTGATAAACCAAAGGGTATAACCTCCTTTGATGTCGTGAAGATAGCAAGGAAATCCCTCGGCGTTAGAAAAATTGGCCATGCAGGGAACCTTGACCCTCACGCAACAGGACTCCTTATCCTTGGAATCGGTAAGGCGACGAGATTTATTCCTTTCATAATGGATCTGGATAAAGAGTACATTGCCACAATAAAACTTGGAGTTTTAACAGATACACTCGATGTGACCGGGGAAGTAATTGACAGGAAACCTGTTGTAAGTTTTCATGAAGAAGATCTTAAAAATGTCCTGAGAAACTTCCTCGGTGAGATCGAGCAGGTACCGCCTTCATTTTCGGCTATCAGAATAAAGGGACAGAGACTGTACGACCTTGCTCGCGAGGGAGTTTTTGTTACTCCGAAACCCAAAAGAGTTACCATTTATAACCTCGAGGTACTCAGTGTCCGGGAGGACGAAATAGACCTCCATGTTGTGTGTTCCAAGGGCACATACATCAGGGCTCTCGCACGGGATATAGGGGAAAAGCTCGGGACCTATGGAATTGTTAAAGAACTGAGAAGAACCAGGATCGGCCCTTTTCCCATAGAGGAGGCAATTAAACCTGAGGATATTACGAAAGATGCCGTGATTCCCATTGATCAGGGGCTGAGGCACTTGCCCTCTATCGTTATCAACGATCGTGCAACCTGGCACTTTAAAAACGGAAATCCCGTTGGATTGAACGGTATCCTGAAGAGAATAGGGAACCCGAGAACCTTTCAGCATGTAAAGGTTTACGATCCAGCCGGAAAGTTCCTGGGAATAGGCCTTCTCAAGTGGGATGGTGTATATCCCAGAAGAGTCCTGCCTCAATGAAGATAATAACAGGTAACGACTTTGAGATAAACTCAAGGGGAAGTGTCGTAACAGTAGGTGGATTTGA
>JALSOY010000268.1 GCA_026986235.1 Caldifarciminota bacterium | reverse complement strand
GATAAAAGTATCCGATGCCGGTTTGATGGCGGGTGCGACGAGTACCAGCCTGTTAAAGTTCCTGAATCTTGAGTATGTTATTATGGAAACTGCACCACCCATGCTGAAACCAATTACATATATTCTATCGAAGCCTCTGGACTTCATATAGTTGATGGCACTTCCAAGGTCGCTGGAAAAGGCCGTCCAGGTACCTTCTTCAAACCTGCCGGCACTTTCACCGTTACCACGAAAGTCGAATCGGAGAACAGGGTATCCTGCCTCCTCTAAATTCCGGGAAAGCTCTGGAATAAAGTTTGCATCCTTGTGTCCTGTGAATCCGTGGGCTATAACGACTCCTGTTTTCAGGGGTCGCTCCGGTATGTGAAGGATACCGACGAGTTCCATATTTTCTTCGTTTTTAAACCTCACCTTCTCCATGTCCAGATTTTAATGCTGTATCAATGATCATACCAGATAATCTTCACCGGCAATCAAGACACACATCAGGGACCTCATTTGAGATAACCCTCTTCCCTTGACAGTGTTCGGAAAGTATTTTTCTTAATTTGCGGAAAGAGTTAATTTTACGGTTATCATCCCTTTTTAGTCTTTTTTCCAAGGAATAGGGGTTCTCAAAAATCCCCCTTGGAGAAGGGGATCCTCGTCCCCCAAAAATCCCCCTTGGAGAAGGGGGACTTAGGGGGATTGAATTTCAATCAGAAAACATCCCCCTTTAGTTCCCCCTTCTGAAGAAGGGGGATCCTCGTCTCCAAAATCCCCCTTTGTCAAAAGGGGGATTTTGGGAGCCCCTGATTTTTTTCGGACAGCCTCACCCTCTTCCCTTGACAGGATGTAACTTCTTGCAATAATCTTTGGATAATGCTATCAGGTCTTAAAACATTCCGGTCAATTCCCGTCACACAGCATCCAGAAAATACGATAAAGGGGGTAATCTTTTATGATTGAGATCAGAATGCATGGTCGTGGAGGGCAGGGAACCGTAGTAGCTTCCAAAGCCCTCGGAATAGCATTCTTTCTGGAAGGGAGGTACATACAATCCTATCCCCAGTATGGGGTGGAGCGCAGAGGTGCTCCTGTTCAGGCGTATCTGAGGGTTGCTGAGCCTGGAGAGGAGGAGTTTGTCAGATCCCAGATTTACGAGCCGGATCACATCATCATACTGGACCCCACACTCCTCGATCAGATAAATGTCCTTGAAGGTTTAAAACCCGGTGGCTGGGTGGTGATTAACTCTCCTGAACCCCCGGAAAAGCTTAACATTCCGGACATATACAATGTTGCCACAGTGGACGCATCCGCTATTGCCATAAAGTACAGACTCGGCACAAAGGCCCAGCCCATAGTAAACACGGCGATACTCGGTGGCTACGCAGGGGCGACAAAGCTCGTGAGCATAGAAAATATCAAAGAGGCAATCAAGCAGGTGGTTCCTATAAAGCCTGAGGAAAACGCAAAAGCGGCAGAAGAGGCTTATCACTCTGTAAAAATTAGAAATGCATCGGAGGTTAAGGTATGAAGGAAAAATTTGGCCTTCACAACCTTCCTGAAGCTCCCGTAACACTTGAAACGACACTGATCAACAAAACGGGGAGCTGGAAGAACATCCAGCCCGTGCTCCAGGAAAGTACGGCACCGTGCACGGCAGCCTGTCCCGCTGGCATCGAAATCCCGCTCTACTTCGACATGCTTATCAGAGGCAGGTTTGACGAAGCTGCAAAAATCCTGCACGAGAGTAATCCGTTTCCCTCGATAACGGGCAGGGTATGCCCTCACTTCTGTGAGCAGAAGTGCAATCGAGGGTACTTCGACGAAGCTATAGGAATCAGGGGTATCGAGAGATACCTTGGTGACCTCTACCTGGATAAGAAGTGGTCACCTCCGGATGTCACAAGGGATGAAAAGGTCGCCGTCGTGGGATCAGGTCCCGCCGGTCTCTCCGCTGCCCACTTTTTAAGAAAAAAAGGATACAGGGTTACGGTTTTTGAGAGAGACCAAAAATTGGGCGGTGTCCTCCGGTACGGTATACCTGATTATAGACTGCCAAAGGACATCCTGGACAGGGAGATCGAAGCACTGAAAAGAGAAGGAATAGAATTTAAAACCGGGGTAGAGGTTGGAAAGGACATAAGCTTTGAAGAGTTAAAAAACAGCTTTGATGCAGTTTTCTTCGGAACAGGTGCTCCCCTCGAAAGGGAGATGCGGATTCCAGGTGAGGAACTCTTCATCAAGGGGGTCGAATTTCTAAAAGATGTTAACACCGGTAAGATCAAAAAATTCAGTGGCAAAGTTGCAGTAGTTGGAGGCGGAAATGTTGCAATGGATGTGGCAAGAAGTCTTCTCCGCCTCGGTGCCACCCCGGTCGTTCTGTACAGAAGAACTGAAAAAGAGATGCCCGCAATAAGAGAAGAGGTGGAAAGGGCGATGGAGGATGGTATTGAGTTCAAATTCCTCACTTTACCGGTTAGAGCTGAGAAAAAGAACGGAAAAATTGAGCTGACGAACATAAAGATGAAGCTCGGTGAACCGGATGAAACGGGAAGAAGGAGACCCATACCCATAGAAGGTTCTGAATTTACTGAAGAGTACGATGCCGTGATAACTGCCATAGGTGAACTTGCTGACCTTTCCATCTTTCCAGAAGATCTTCTCAATAAAAAGGGCTGGCTGGATGTGGACTTGCGAACCACGGCTACGAAGGACGACAGGGTTTTTGCCGGTGGTGACCTCGTCCTTGGTCCTGCCACTGTAATTGAGGCCATTGCCCTCGGGAAGAGAGCGGCAATAAACATTGACAGAAGGATCAATGGACTTGAGCTGAAAGAGTTTAGACCTTTCGAAAAAGTCGTTGAATACAAAAAGATAGTGCTGGACTACTTCATGGAGGAGCCCCGTCAGAAGCAGCCTGAAGTCCCGGTAGAAGAGAGAATCAGGCATTTTGATGTGGAGGAAGTCGGGGACTATACCCCAGAACAGGTTCAGAAAGAAGCCCTGAGATGTTTCTCGTGCGGACACTGTAACGGGTGCGGTACCTGCTGGGTATTCTGCCCGGATATGGCAATTGGGTGGGAAAACGACCAACCGGTCTTCATTTACGATTACTGTAAAGGCTGTGGTATCTGTTCTGCCGAATGCCCGAGAGATGTTATCCAGATGGTTCAGGTGAGAACCTTTTAGGAGGTAAAATATGACTACTGCAATGAAAAAGGTTTTGACTGGAAACAATTCAGTTTCCTGGGGTGTAAAACTTTCAAGGGTTCAGGTGATCTCTGCATATCCCATTACACCTCAGACTACCATAGTTGAGCTACTGTCGGAAATGGTTGCCAACGGAGAACTTGAGGCAGAATTTATTAAAGTTGAATCCGAGCATTCGGCTATGTCGGCTGTAATTGGGGCCTCTGCTGCCGGAGCCAGGGCCTTCACTGCCACATCGGCCCAGGGACTTGCACTGATGCATGAGATGCTCCACTGGGCCGCAGGCGCAAGACTTCCCATTGTACTCGCAAATGTCAACAGGGCCTTCGGTCCTCCCTGGTCTATCTGGACCGAACAGACGGACTCCCTTGCTCAGAGAGATACAGGATGGATCCAGATCTATGTGGAATCGAATCAGGAGGCCCTCGATAATGTCATACTCGCTTACAAAATAGCAGAACAGGTGAACCTACCTGTCATGATCGTTCTTGAAGCCTTCGTCCTTTCACATACCAATGAACCTGTCGAAATTTATCCACAGGAGATGGTTGACGAATTTTTACCTCCCCGGGAAAACCCCCTGTATGTTGTTGAACCTGGAAACAACTATGCAGTGGGTTCCCTCGGTGGCCCTGATGTTTACATGGAATGGCGCTACAAGATGCAGAAGGCGATGGAAAGGGCCGTGGATGTCATAAAGACCGAGGGTGAGAATTTCGGTGATCACTTTGGCAGGAAATACGGACTCTACGAGGGCTACATGCTGGATGACGCCGACATCGTTCTCGTCTCTGCCGGCGCCTTCACAAGCACGGTAAAGTACACGGTTAAACATTACAGAAAGGAGACGGGAGAAAAGGTAGGAGTCCTGCGTCTCAGGGCCTTCAGACCATTCCCTCACGATGCATTAAGAGAAGCCCTTTGCTGCCGCAAAAAGGTGGCTGTCCTTGATCGCAACATCTCCTTCGGTCATCACGGAATCTTTTACTCTGAACTGAAATCCGCACTATACAGGTTGAAGGACGACAAAAGACCTCCCATGTTCGGTTACATCCTTGGACTTGGAGGAAGGGACATTACTCCAAAGGACATAAGGGAAATTATTGAGGATGTCAAAACAAGGGAAGAGATAGAAGAGGACATTATCTGGAAAGGAGTGAAACCATGAGCTTCTGGTACAACCAGGTTCCGATGGAAGAAAACTTTAATTCAGGGCATCTTGCGTGCCAGGGCTGTGGAGCAACGATAGCCATGAGATTCGCTCTCAAGGCCCTGGGAACAAATACCGTTGTCGTTATACCCGCATGCTGCTGGACCATTATCGACGGTGCTTTTCCTGCGCACGCAATAAAGGTACCTCTTTTTCATACCGCTTTTGAAACCGCTGCCGTGGTGGCTTCTGGTATTAAATCCGGTCTCAGGATAAGGGGTAAAGGTGATGTAACAGTCATGGCATGGGCCGGTGACGGAGGAACCTTTGACATAGGAATTCAGGCCCTTTCCGGAGCGGCGGAAAGAAACGAAGATATCATTTATGTGGTTTACGATAACGAGGCGTACATGAACACCGGTATCCAGCGTTCAAGTGCGACACCCTACGGCGCCTGGACTACAACCACACCGGAAAAACATCCGGAAGACAGACCAAAGAAGAATATTATGGAAATCCTCGCCGCTCACAGTATCCCATACCAGGCCACTGCAACCATCGCGTATCCAGAGGACTTTATACGGAAGTTCAAAAAAGCCAGAGATATCCGTGGAACGAGGTTCATCCATGTACTTTCCCCATGCCCTCCTGGATGGAAGATACCTTCAGATGTGTCCGTTAAAGTCTCAAGACTCGCAGTTGAGACCCGGGTGTTCCCCCTCTACGAAATCGAAGACTACGGTGAGAAATACACCATCAACTACTGGCCAAAGGGATTACCGGTTAAAGAATACTTGAAAATACAGGGGAGATTCAGACATCTGACAGAGGATAGAATAGAGTACATCCAGCAGTTCGTGGACAGACAGTGGGAAAAACTTGTTCTCAAACACAAACTATCCCACGGCACACTTGACAACATTCCAAAGAATGTGATTTACAGGTGATGGTAAGGGCACGGCATGCCGTGCCCTTACCCTTTGATAATTCCCCCACCTGCAAGTATTTCACCCTTATAAAATGCCGCTATCTGGCCTGGAGTTGGCGCCCATTGAGGCTCTTCAAATTCCACTTCAGCCTCTCCGTCCCTCACCTTTACCTTTGCAGGTGCCGCCCTGTGCACATTCCTGATCTGCACGAGATATGTACCCTCCGGTTCATCAACAAACCAGTTTAAATCCTCAACGATCATAAACTTCCTGTAAATTCTCTCCTTCTCTCCGAGATAAATCCTGTTTGATGTGGAATCTATCCTCTCAACATAAACGCGCCTTCCAAGTGCCACATCAAGACCCCTTCTCTGACCGACTGTGTAATACTGAATACCGTTATGAACCCCCACCACACTGCCATCAGGTCCTATGATCTGACCGGGCATCGTCCCGAGTTTTTCTTCCATGAAATCCCTGAACTTCCCTCTGATAAAGCAGACATCCTGGGATTCCTCATCCCTCGCTATCTCAATACCATGTTCTGCCACAAACTTTCTCACCCATTCTTTTGTTACATCTCCAAGGGGCAGTATCAGCATTCTGAGGTCTTCCCTTCTCACGAGTGAAAGAAAGTAAGACTGATCCTTATCTTTTGCCCTTGCTATAAATTTTTTCCCATCAATCTCTACAATCCTTGCATAATGACCCGTGGCAATGAGGTCCGCTCCAAGCTCTCTGGCAAGCATGGAAAGCCTTCGGATCTTGAAATTCCTGTTACAAATTCCGCATACATTTGGGGTTCTACCCCGCCTGTACTCTGCAATAAATTT
>JALSOY010000267.1 GCA_026986235.1 Caldifarciminota bacterium | reverse complement strand
AGCGGAGCGATTATAATAGAAGAATCAGACGAGTGTTAGAAAAACTGGGGGCGGAGGCTTCGCCGGCGAAGCCTCCGCCCCCTTTATCCCTCCTTAAACCTCACATAGTGGATGTTCTCATCTGAAGTGGTTAACTTCTCAAATCCCGAGTCTGTAACAAGATAGGTGTTTTCTATCCCCACCATCCCTTTACCGGGAAATATGAGTTTGGGTTCCAGTGCAAAAACCATCCCCGCCTCAAGTGGCATGTCAAACCCCCGTGCAATAAATGGATACTCGTCAACTTCAAGACCCACTCCGTGCCCCACAAAACTCACTTTGTAAGGTCCATAACCCATGAAGTTTTCCTTATATCCTTCTACTTCTGCCCTTTTTACCGCATGATCGTAAATTTCTGAGGCAAGGGTCCCGGGTCTGATCATCCCTTCGAGTTCACGAATGAGATTCTTTGTAAATTCATACCCCTTTACGAGTTCAGGTGATAACTTTCCAATGACGAAGATCCTCGTTTGATCTGACAGATACCCTTCATAATTTACCATAAAATCGACATCAATGGGGGTATTTTCTCGGAGTGGTCTGCTGGTTGCTCCGTGTCCGAGAGTGGGGTGTCTTCCATATCCACCGGTAGGAGCATCAGCATAGGCAGATACTCCACCACTCGTATCTGAGAGGACATGTCCAAAAAATAGTTCCTGTCCAAAGGCCCTCATTCTCGTGGGTCCAAGATGGCCCCTGAGTTTTGCAAGATACTCTATTAAACTTATGAGTTCCCACTCTGTCATACCTCTTTTTAGATGTGACTTCACCTCTTCTATAACTTCTTTTGTAATTTCCGCCGCCTTTCTTATTTTTGCCTGCTCGAAGGGCGTTTTTATCTTCCTGAGGTCCCGAATGGTACCCGAGATATCCACACTTTCTGCATTTTCAAAGAGTTTTAAATACCTTTTATGGATCGCTACGGGAACGACATCCCATTCCATTCCCAGAATTTTCACTTTAAAGTCGCTCAAAATTTTACCGGCATCTCTGAGCCCTTTTATAGGTATTACCTCAAGAGGGGTCTCATCCTTTGCTCTCTCGGGTATCCTTCTCACAAAAAATAGAGGATCTCCACTGGCAGGAACAAATATAAAGCCCTGCTGTACGGTTCCTGAAAAATAAAACATATCCACATTCTGTAGGATAAGCACAGCATCGATTCCATTCATGTTTTTTCTGAGGTTTTCTATTCTTCGATTTACTTCTTCATCTGGCACCCATTTCATATTAAACCTCCATGAAATTTTTAAACTCTTCAACGAACTCCTCAAAATTTTTGAACCTGATTATGCGACCGTCTTCGAAAAGACCTTTGATTTCAGGCAGGTTGTAAGCAAATATTGTTTTACCCACCTTGAGAGAATAGGAAATTTCTATCATGGTGCCTTCAGAGATGCCGATGGAAACGATAACCATCCCTGTATTCACAAGGACGAAGTTTCGTATTTCATGGATACCGGTGGAGACGGGAATGTCAACGAATGGGTTGGCGAGAGAACTATCAGATTCTGGCAGGATTCCGAGGGTGAGACCACCTGAGTCTCTGGCGCCCTTGAGTGCTGCTTCCATGATACCCGACTTTCCACCTGTTGCAACGACAAACCCCATTGAGGCAAGGAACCCGCCGATTCCGTAAGCGATCTCGTACTCTTTCCTCGTCGGCTCAGAAGGTCCTATAACCGAAACAATTCTATACATGGGTAAATCTTAAAACCATGGAAAAACAATATCAACCGGGTGATGAGAGTGTTTTGAAGAAGCTCCCCAAAAGGGAGATCACTGTCTCTTAAAATTCTCTTTTGTCAAAAGGGAACTTTAGAAAACCGGATTCTCCTTCGCAAGAGGATCTATACCGTTAAAAATGCAATCCCCCTGTTTCCCCCTTCACCAAGGGGGATTTTACGAGACAAAAATTCCCCTCCTTTAGAAGGGGGATGTTTACCGCTTAAAAACACCTTTCGATGGGGAATAAGTATATGGAGAAAAATGATTTTCGACCACCATCCTTTCTTTCACTGAGGCTGTTCGAAAAATCCCCCTTCTTCAGAAGGGGGACAAAGGGGGATGGTTTCCGCTTTTTCAATCCCCCTAAATCCCCCTTCTCCAAGGAGGATTTTTGAGAATTCCTCTCCCTCAGCAAGGTGACTCAAGGGGGATGATAACCGAAAAATCATCTCTATCTGCAAATTGAGTTGAAAAAGAGAGATACTTTTTGACCACCCTCTCCCTTTCACTTGACGATAGAGGGCGGGTGGATTAAATTAATATACCGTTTGATGAGGTCTTTGAAAAGATGCTGGCGTAGCTCAGTGGAAGAGCAGGTGATTTGTAATCACCAGGTCGGGGGTTCGAATCCCTCCGCCAGCTCCAGAGGAGAAAGCCAGAAGGTGGAGGGGTACCCAAGTGGCCAAAGGGGCCGGACTGTAAATCCGGTGGCTCAGCCTTCGGGGGTTCGAATCCTCCCCCCTCCACCATTTATAAAGGCGGGAGTAACTCAGCTGGTAGAGTTCCAGCCTTCCAAGCTGGGTGTCGCGGGTTCGAATCCCGTCTCCCGCTCTTTTTTATTCATGCCCACGTAGCTCAGGCGGCAGAGCACGTCCTTGGTAAGGACGAGGTCACCGGTTCGAGTCCGGTCGTGGGCTCCAGTTTATCCATGGTTAGGTCTCTTTCAATTTTACCTCTTATAATTCTGTTGCAGGGGTGTTTTTTCGGTACCTTCCAGACCGCTGAATCGCTCAAACCGGGTGAGGTAAACGCAGGGTGGTACGGTAATTTACCACTTTACTTTGATAGTTCACTCAAAGAGAAATCAAAAAATAGTAATCTCGGAGCGTTCATCTACCCCAATGTCGGTGGATACCTGATGTATGGAGCCTCTCCATCCCTGGACTTTGGCATGAGAGGATCCGTCGGAGAAGGCCTGGGTCCGTTTGCAAAGGTTAAAGTACTTGATGAGAAAACATCTCTCGTATCCGCTGCAATTATTGCGGGAATGGCATATCACCCTGTGGCCGAAGGGATATCCCTCCGTGGAGATGTGGTATTTTCTAAAAACCTCTCCATGTATTCCTCCATCTACTGGGGATGGACAATCCTGAGGGCACCAGATTACAGGATGCTCGTCTATAAGGATGTTGATCTTGGAGATATAAAAACATTCAGGGAGTTTAGCGCCGTGTTCATCGGAGTTGACCTGAAAAGAAAGAGGGAAAGTGCTTATTTCAAAAAGATCCCCTTTGGCCTGACGATGGAATTCACGATCCCTTTAACAAGGTATCCTGCCATTTTCTGGGGTTTTCAGTTTACGAGGTAACCATGATTGATAAAGTAGTGGAAATTTTAAAAAATGGTGGTGTGGTGGCCATACCAACGGAAACCGTCTTCGGACTCATAGCAGATGCCAGAAACAGAGAAGCCGTCAAAAGGATATATCAGATTAAGGAGAGACCGGAGGATAAACCTCTTACCGTTTTCGTACCCGATAAATCCTGGATTTTGAAACTCGGTTCCTCTGGCATACCGGAGATCCAGAGTCTCGTAGATAGGTTTATGCCCGGTCCTCTGACTCTCATAATGAGGGCCACTTCCGGAGCTCCTGAGCCAGTCGTATCCGGTGAAAACAAAATAGGGATCAGGATACCTGACCATCCTGTTGTAAAGGAAATCCTCTCAAAAATAGAATTCCCGCTTGCATCAACGAGTGCAAACATTTCAGGTAAACCTCCGCTTTTCAGTTACAGAGATGTGGAATTCATATTAGGCGATAGAGTGGACTTCGTTTTCCCGGAAGATGCAGAGGGTGACCTTCCTTCAACCGTCCTCGATGTCTCAGGGAGTACTCCAGTTCTCAAGCGCAAAGGACCTGTGTCACTGCTTGACATTGAAGATACCATGGGCAGCGAGATAAAGTTCAGCGAAGACCTCATAATGAAAGTGATCTTTCTCTGTACCGGGAATACATGCAGGAGTCCGATGGCAGCATGGATTTTGAAAAATCTCCTCGGATCAGAGTTACTTCTGAGTGTTGATGTGATTTCGAGGGGTACGGATGCAGTAAACGGAATGCCCATGAACGATTTTGCAATTGATGTATTGATTGAAAAGGGGTATCGAGTGGGACCTCACTTCTCCCAGAAACTCACAGAATCGGATGTAAAATCCGCTGATATCATCTATTGTATGGAAAGGTATCACCTTGAAAAGGTCCGTGAATTGAGCTCTAAAAATGTTGTCAGAATGTTTATGCCAGAGGGAGAAGAAGTCCCTGATCCCATTGGTCACCAGATCTCTTTTTACAGGATTGTGAGAGAGATGATCGAACACTCCATAAAAAACCACATCCTTCCATATATAGTGAGGAAGTTCAGGTGATGTACAACTACAAGGCTCTAAATATAAAGGAGCTCGGGGACCTCATGGAGAGAATTGGAGAATCCCGATTCCGTGCCTCTCAGCTCTACAGATGGATCTGGAAGCGGGGAGTAACGGACATAGACAAAATGTCGGATATTTCGAAGAGGGTACGAAATCTTTTAAAAGAAACTGGCTATGTGGGTGAACTCAAGCTGAAAGCAGCTTATCCGTCAAAAGATGGAAGTGTGAAATTCCTGTTTGAGCTCGAAGACGGGAAGGAGATTGAAAGTGTATTTATCCCGGACAGGGACAGGAAAACTGTATGCGTATCTGTCCAGGTAGGTTGTCCCATGGGCTGCAAGTTCTGTGCCACAGGTTCACTTGGATTTACACGGAATCTGAAATCCTGGGAAATAGCGGATCAGGTTCTACAGGTACAGAAATTTATGAGGGAATTCACAGGGGACAAAGAGCTCAGGATAACAAATGTCGTTTACATGGGTATGGGGGAGCCCCTTGTTAATCTACAGGAGGTGAAAAATTCCGTCTATACATTAAACTCACACATAGGTTTAAACATAGGATCGAGGAGGATCACCATTTCAACCGTCGGAATCATTCCCGGCATTTATGAGCTTTCAGACTTTGACAGACAGGTGAAGCTTGCCGTTTCCCTGCATTCGGCTATTCAGTGGAAGAGGGCCAGGATTGTGCCTGTGGCGAAAGCATACCCGCTTCACAAACTCCGGAAGGCAGTTATGCATTACTTCGAGAGGAAAAAGAGATGGGTAACATTTGAATATCTTTTACTGCCTGAATTCAACGATGGAGAAGAAGACATCAGGGCACTTGAGGAGTTTGTAAGCGGTATCCCATCGAAGATAAATGTCATCCCATTTAATCCCTATCCCGGGGCGTCCTTCAGGGCACCAACGGACAGGGAAATAGACAGGTTTGTTAAAAGGCTCCAGAGACTTCCGCATACAGTAACTTTGAGGGCATCGAGGGGTGGTGATGTGGGAGGGGCCTGTGGCCAGCTCGCAAAATTCCATCCCGGTGACCTGAGGTTTGTTAAAATATAATAAAATGGTGGAGCTGAGGGGATTCGAACCCCTGACCCCAGGCTTGCAAAGCCTGTGCTCTCCCAACTGAGCTACAGCCCCACCTGTGAGGGTATTTTATTATCACTTTACACCACTCATTAGTCAAGTGAACGGCGAGGGTGATCGAAAAATCCCCCTGTCGAAAGGGGAATTTGTCGTCTTCCAAAATCCCCCCTGGTGAAGGGAGATCTTATCCTTTCACAATCCCCCTTGGAGAAGGGGGATACAGGGGGATTGAAATTTTAAGCGGTAGTCATCCCCCTTAGTCCCCCTTCTGAAGAAGGAGGATTGTGGTCGCGAAAATCCCCGTTTGAAAAAGAGGGATTTTTAAAGTCCTTCTGGCAAAAGGAGAACTTCAGAAAATCTCCTTTTGTCAGGAGCGGAATTTTCAAAGGCCTTATCATGTATTAGAAATCTCCCGGGCAATTAGATGACATCCATGAAAAATTTTCTAAGTGTTACAAGCAAGCCTCAATGAAAATTCTTTTCATTTCCAGCCCTGTGGATGAGACATACCCTGGAAACGCGCTTAAATTAATGCAGAACCAGATTTTAATAAAATAGATACCATCTGGAAGACGATCCAATTTCATTGCACTTCCAATTTTTGAATACAACAGTCTTCCGTTTAGATCAAACAGATTTGCTCCCAAAATGTTGTCAGCTCTGATGATTATTTGTGG
>JALSOY010000266.1 GCA_026986235.1 Caldifarciminota bacterium | reverse complement strand
GGAATACCCACACCTCTGTATGTCGAAATCAGGACATGTTCTTTCCTGCTGTTTCTGTATTCCTCCCGATACCTTGATATAAAGTGGATGCTGTATGCAGTACCTATGGCTATCAGCAGGACAGGCATAATGTTGGAAATAATTGAGAGGGGTCTTCCGAAGGTGGCCATGAGGCCGAGTGTCCAGATAACTGATAGGACAACTGTCATGAGGGGCAGGAAAACACCCCTGAAGTTGTGCATACCCAGGAAAAGAACTACCATGACGACGATAGAGACAAATGGTATGAGACGCAGCATGTCTCTCAGGATGATTCTGTTTACCTCTATCATTTGCATGGGTAGGCCACTGAAATAGACTTTGAGGTCCGGGTAAGACTTTGTTTCTTCGAGTGTCATTCTCTTTATCTTTTTTGCAACAGAAATCCTGTCCTCTCCACTTCCCGGTCTCACCACTATAAGGGCAATCTTACCATCAGGAGAAACAATTTTCCCCCTGTACATCTCCTTGCCGAGGACATAGTCCCTGAACTTTCTGAGCGTGATGGTATCCTCCGGTACCTCACGGAGGAGTTTTGTAACCTCAATACCGTCTTCACTCTTTTTGATGTCGATGATGTTTGTAAGGCTTGTAACGGAAGAAACTCCCTTAACTGTCCTGTACTCCTCTGTGAGCTTTGATATCAGCTTTAGAACCTGCCTTGAGAAGAGGCTATCTGTCCTGATGGCCACGAGGATGAGTTCGTTCCCCCCAAACTTTTCACCGATGTAGTTGAATGTTACGACCTCCGGGGCATCCTGCCTCAGATATTTGGCGAAATCACTTTCAATTCTGATTTTTCTGAGCTGGAACAGGAAGAACAGGGTGAGGGCAAGAGAAAGAAAGATTACAGGTAATCTGAATCTCAGAACCATCTTTCCAAACTTCTCCATCCGTCGTTCCTCCTTTTCTAATTTTCGACCATTTTGTTTATTTGGTCGAAAAAGTTGTAAAAAAATTAGTTCTTTCTGATGCCTCGTATGAAAATGTTTAAAAACACATCAAGTGCCTCCTCGAGTGTAAGTTCCCTGTCCTCAAATTTCAGTGCTTCTCCTGTGGCGAGGGGGTATTCGAGGCCCTGCATTGCCTGAAGAATGAGGAAGGCGTACAACCTCGTGTCGGGAATTTCAAAAATTCCCCTTTTTACACCCTCCTCGAATATCTGGCTCAGGGTGTTGATCTCGAATCTGTTGTACTTTTCTCGCTCTTTCCTGATGAAAGGCAGGTACTGGAAGTACTCTTCTCGCATGGTGGCGTAGTAAATGGCAAGTCTCGAAAGATACTCGAATCTTACCCTTGTGTAAATCCTGATCTTCTTTACGGGGTCGTCAACACCCTCGATGGCCTTTTTTAACATGAACCTCAATGTCTCGCCCTCTTTATCTATAATTTCCTTGAAGATCTCCTCTTTGGATTTAAAGTAGTGGTAAATGGTTGCCTTGGCCATTCTTGAGGCCCTGGCAATGTCCTCCATGGTAGTTTTCTTGAAGCCGAATTTCCCTATCAGCTCCCTGGCCGCCTCTATTATTCTCTCCCTTTTTCCTGACATCTGTTTAAACAATTCGACTATTTTGTTCGATCTGTCAATACCCCAACAGAGATGTTCGAATTTCCCCCTGTTGCAAAAGGGAGATACCCTCATCTAAAAAAGATCCTTCATTTCCTGATCTCATTGAGCAGTACCTTTATTGCCGTCATGAGCTGCGGATCACCTGTCCTGTTATCGTAAGTGGGTGGATTTTCAACATACACATCCGGTTCAACAGGCCCGAGTTCGAGATTTTTACCACTCAACCTGTACCAGCCCTCCTCGGGGATACGAAAGACGGTTTCACCATCAAACAGTGTGATGTTATTCGTTCCAATGACAGCTCCAAATGTGGGAGTTCCCACCACCTTTCCGAGTTTTAACTCTTTGAATCCAGCGGGAAAGATCTCTGCATCGGAGTAACACTGGCTGTTGATCAGGAGAACAACAGGTTTATCCCATGAAAAAAGTGAACTGTATTCCTTTTCATTCTCTCCACGATTCACTGAATAAAGGTAATGGGTGCGGCGTAGAAGGTTGAGAATGATATCGTGTGTTGATCCTCCCCCGTTGTACCTGATGTCAAGAACGAGTCCCTTTTTATCAAGCTGTTCGTACAGTTCCCTCTTAAACTGTTTTACAGTCTTTAGGTTCATCCCTATCAGGTGTATGTACGCAAGCTCCCCGTGGGAAACGCTATCCACGAATTCCCTGTTCCGTCTCGCCCATTCCCGGTAAATCAGATCCCTGATCTTTCCATAAGAAGCGCACCTGACCCTCATCGTATCCGTTCCGTTCACTATCAACTTTACCTTTTTACCCTTTTTCCCTATGAGAGCAGAATAGAAATTTTCAACCGTATCGAGTTTTATACCGTCAATTTTATTTATCACATCACCTGCCTTGAGTCCTGCAATGTAAGCGGGAGAATCGTAGATAACCCTTCTGACCTTAAAACCTTCTTTCACCTTTTCGGGAACGATACCAAGAAATCCTGTTTTTTCGTTAAATCTATCACCTGAACCCCAGATACCGAGGTGAGATGCGTTCAACTCTCCCAGCATGAACCTTACGAATGTGTAAAAGTCACGGTTTTCGTAAGAAGATGTAACATAAGGCAGGTATTTTCGAAACATTGCCTTCCAGTTGACTCCGTGAAAACCGGGATCGTAAAATCCATCGTTGAGTGCCCACCAGAGTTGCAACATGAGTGCTTTCCTGAAGCTGGCGTTGTCAATCAATAGTGTTACATTAAACGGAATTTCAGTGGACTTCCCTTTTCTCGTTGCGCTGAAAATCTCCCCCTCACCCGTCAGATAGTAAATTTTGTCTCCGTCCGGTCCGAAGAAAAACATTTCGGGGTTAACTGATCCCCGCGTAATCCTCTTTACTTTGGTACCCGTGAGATCCACCATCCAGATGTCGTTGGCATTCAAATCTTCCGCCTGTACCAGGAAATTCAGGCCCCACCTGTCCTGATTGTAATAGTTATAACCGCCTTTGAATGTGTAAACTGTTCTGATCCTCTCACCAATGTCTTCAAAGTCTATCTTCACCTCGTCAGGTGTGCTGTCTTTCAGGGTTTTGAAGTACTCGGGAGGTCTTTCTGCATCTTCTTTTCTGAGAATGACATACTTTATCATCAGGTTGCCCTCTTCGTCCCTTGAGGCAAAGGCGATCCTTCTGCCGTCAGATGACCACAGCGGTCTGTAATCATCGTTGGGATGATTTGAGATGTTGACAGGTTTCATGGAGCTATCCACTTTTACGACATAGACATCCTCCCTCCAACCAAGTGCGGTGCGTGAAAAGGCGATCCACCTGGAATCAGGTGACCATGAGAACCATATTACATCGTTGAACTCAAACCTTTTGACCTTCCCATTCTCCATCACATTTAAAGTCCCTTGGTCAGTCAAAAATGCAATCTTTTTGCCGTCGGGTGAACATACAGGTTTCTTCTCTGTCCCTTTCCTATCTGTTATTCTTTTTATCCTGAACTCCGTGGCAAGTGAGAGAAGCGAGTCATCCCGGGGAGATGCCTCGTAAATATTCCAGTTTCCGTCAGTAAGGGAAGTAAACACGATCCTGTGTGAGTCCGGGCACCACGAAATGTCTCTTTCAGGTTCAGGTGTGTAGGTGATTCTCCTTATTTCGTGGTTTTTTAAGTTCATGACGAAAATATCCCCAAAAAGGACAAAGGCAAGTTCCCTGCCGTCAGGAGATATGGCTATCTCTGTTGCCTTACTGGTGAAAGTCCTGTAATACGGTTCAGACGACTTTTTGTCTGCTGAAACTTCAAAGGAGATGGGAATAAGCTCTTTCCTGTCCACCCTGTAGATATAGAGTTTCCCGAGTACTGAGAGGACGATGGTTTTACCGTCTTCTGAAATCCTGGGCCAGAGCACATCGTCCCTGAAGTGGGTAAGCTGATGCCTTCCTGTCCCATCTGTGTTCATTACAAAAAGATTTGCTACATTTTCCGGATTGTCGTTTGAAACAAAGTATATTTTCCCGTCATATCTTGAATACATTGGATATGCGTCTCTGCCCTCAAAGGTGGTGATTCTTTTCATAAATTTCAGATCAGGGGTCATAATCCATATGTCACGATTTGCAGGACCACGGTACTTTCTCCTCCATGATGGTGTAAATCCCCTTTCAAAGATGAGCGTATCACCTGGTCCCTGTGTCATCCTGTTGACATTGAAGTTCCAGACAGGTTCTGGAGTACCACCTATCAGGGGTATTCTGTAAATGGCACCTATGAAGTCAGACCTCCAGGTTACAAAATAAACGAAACCGTCTTTCACAAAGAGGGGAAGTTCGTATCCGGGATGATAGGTGAGTCTTTTCGGCTTTCCACTACCATCTGCAGGCATGACAAAAAGATCCCATGAACCATAACGGTCGGACACAAAGACTATACTTCCCTGCGTCCATATTGGTGAAATTTCGTAACCTTTTGAATCCGTGAGCCTTCTGGCGATTGAATCACTGAGTATCCAGAGATCTCCGTCGTATGAGAAGACGATCTTGTCTCCATGAGGTGAGATGGCGGGTGTAAACCCAAACTTCAATGAACTGACGGTAAAAATCAGGTAAACGACAAATCCAGCCATTCGTGCCTCCTTTGAGTTAGATTTAGAGCAGAAAATTATAATGCCATTATAATTTTCTGCCATGGATGTGATAACTTTTGACGGTGATGGAACTCTCTGGGACATAAGAAATGTAATCCGGACGGCAATAGAGAGGGTGGTTGAGGAAATCAGGGCAAGATACCCTGATATCCAGGTAGAAGCCGGAGAATTTTACGATGCCTGGGATAGAGTCTCAGAGTCCAGTGAGGGTATGTCTCTTTACGACATCAGAAAATTCAGCATTTATGAGGTTTTGAAGAATCACGGAATTCTCAGTCCCGGGTTCGGCAACGAGCTTTTTAATCTCTACCTTGAGGTGAGACACGGCAAAATTGAAATCTACCCGGACACCATCCCTGTTCTCAGGGAGTTAAAAAAGAGCCACAGGATAGGGCTTATCACCAATGGAAACACCCGCTTTCAGAATCATCCTGTGGCAGAGTATCTCGACTTTGCAGTTAGGGCTTCAGATGTCGGAGTTGCCAAGCCGGATCCCTGGATCTTTTACGAGGCCGTCAGACTTTCAGGAACGGCTGAAATCCTTCATGTCGGTGATTCGCTCGAAGAGGATTATTTCGGTGCAATAAATGCCGGTTTTAAGGCTCTATGGCTGAATAGAGAGAATCTTCCGATTCCTGAGGGGGTGAGGAGTATCCTTTCCCTCACAGATCTACTGGATATTAAATAAAGTCTGGAAGCCTCCTCTTTATGTCCTCTTTTACTCTAAGGGCCACGCGGAGGGCCCTGAGTCCATCCATCCCTGTTACAGGTGGTTCCTCATCTTCCAGTACGGCGTTGACAAAACTTTCGAGTTCGAGTTTTAAAGGCTCGAGATCCTGCTTCACATCCGGGAAGTAGGGTATGATCTCGTCCCCAAATTTCCTGTAAAATTCCACACTTCTGTGGAGGTAGTCTATGGAAATGTACATATCTTTCTGGAACATTCGAATCTTTCGGAGCTTCTCCAGTGAGATCCTGGAGGCCGTGACATTGGCGATCTCTCCTCTGTCGAACTCGAGTCTCGCATTGGCGATATCGACCTTCTTTGTTATAACCGGAACACCCACGGCCTCCACTTTTATCGGCTCTTTTCCGAGGTAGTAGATGATGAGATCGAGGTCATGGATCATAAGGTCAAGAACCACATCAACATCAGTCCCACGGGGGTTGAAAGGTGCGAGTCTGTGACTCTCAATGAACTTCGGGGAGTCTATAAACCTGTGAACTGCCAGGACCGCCGGGTTGAACCTCTCTATGTGTCCGATCTGGAGTTTTACTCCCTTTTCTTCTGCAAGTTTTACAAGCTCTTCAGCCTGTTCCACCGTTTCTGTCATGGGTTTTTCGAGAAAGAGGTGCAGACCGTGGGATATTATCTCCTTCCCCACCTCGTAATGAGAACTCGTGGGGACCACGCAGCTTATGGCTTCCACATCTTTCAGGAGTTGCTCGAGTGACCTGTAAGCCCTCGTTCCCCATTTCTTTGCCACGA
>JALSOY010000265.1 GCA_026986235.1 Caldifarciminota bacterium | reverse complement strand
TCTTCAACGCCGTTTCTGAGCTCCCTGAGAAGGGCAAAACTCCTTCTGGATTTCTTCTCTTCAACGGGATAAGGCCCCACGGTCATCAATCCCTCGAGAATCAGGTTTTCCTGTTTCAGCACTCTCTCTACGAGGTCATTTAGTTTATCAGGTTCAACACCATATTTTTGCGGTTCCCCCGATGTGTTGACCTCAATGAGAATCCTCATCTTTTCAGGGGTTTTTCTATTAAGGAGTTCTGCGAGTTCCGTATTGTCCACAGACTGGATCATGTGAAACAGTTTTACGGCGTATTTAACCTTATTTTTTTGAAGGTGTCCAACCATGTGCCATTCGCAGGGCAGGTTTATCAAAGGGATCTTTTCCCGTGCCTCCTGAACCCTGTTTTCGCCCAGTATGTTTATCCCGTGTTTGATACCCTCGATAATCCTTGCAATGTCAATCCCTTTTGTTACCCCCACGATAATAACTTTATCACCCTGCCTGCCCGCTTTGTCGAGTGCCTTCTCAATTTTTTCTCTTATGATTTCAACCCTCTCTTTTATGGTCATCTTTCGAGTTTTTCCTTTATAAATTCCATAACTTCGGTCTTCTTATCTCTGTCAACGATCAGGTGGATACCTCTGAAGTTATCGAGCCTTGAGGGATGTGAAAAGGGAGAGAGGAATACCCCGGATTTTGTTTCCTCCACGCGTCTGAACTCTTTCCAGGACCTTTTCAGTGTGTAAAAAGGTCTTTTTACGGTCACACCGTCATCGTCGAGTATGTACTCTGTAACCGTGTAAAACTGAAATAGGGAGCCGAGGAGTATGAGAAGTGAGAAGATGGCCCAATAGATCCCCATGCTGATAAATACTATCACGATAAAGGCAGTAATTATGACAAGGAAAACGGCAAGTTTTCTCTGGTCCTTTGCCGGTAAAATTTTCCAGGAAAGGGTTCTGTGCATGGCTTTATGTTATCGAGTTAACATCATTTCCGTCAAGTCCTGATGTGGTGAGTTTGATAGTTTTTCAAAACCCGGGTAAAATTTGGAAAATCTCTCTGGAGGTGTGGTATGACGACAACGAAGAAGGTTGCATATTCCATTGTTCTTACAGCTCTTGCCGTTGTTCTTTCGCCCATTTTTATACCTTTTGGTATTACGAAGGTCTTTCCTGCCCAGCACATGATAAATGTCATTGCAGGAGTGGTTGTTGGACCCTGGTATGCCACGACTATAGCGGGCGCCGCAGGTCTTATAAGGAATCTACTTGGTACCGGGACGATATTCGCCTTTCCGGGTGGTATGATAGGGGCATTTCTCGCCGGTTATGCCTATAGAATAACAAAGAGCATCATCTTTGCCGCTCTCGGAGAGGTTATCGGTACCGGTCTGATTGGTGCCACTGTCAGTGCCCTTATAGTTGGGCCCGTATTTTTGCACAAAAGTATGGCCCTTATGTCCTTTATAATTGCCTTTTCTCTCTCTACCGTCTTCGGATCCATAATTGGTGTCTTTATACTGTTTCTCTTAAAGAAGGCCGGTATCGCATTTGAATGATTGAGTTCCGCAGAGTCTCTTTCACCTATGCGCGGGGTAAAAGGCGTGCTATTTCGGATTTTTCAAAGATTATAAAAGAAAACACCGTTATTTCGGGGCCAAGTGGAAGCGGTAAATCCACCATTCTGAGATTTATCAACGGCCTTATTCCTCACTTTTTCAGGGGCGAATTTACCGGTGATGTGTTTGTGAACGGAGAGAATACCAGAGAGCTTACCACCTGTGATCTTTTTAAAAGGGCGGGATTCGTTCATCAAAACCCGGATGCACAGGTTTTCAACGAAGATGCCCGTAAGGAGCTCATTTTCACCCTTGAGAATGCAGGCCTTCCTCCACGGGAAATTAAAAGGAGGATCGATGAAACCGTTGAAAAGCTTGGTATCCGGCACCTTTTGAACAGAAAGAGTCACGAACTTTCTGGCGGAGAAAAGCACCTTCTCACGCTGGCCTCCATTATTGCTCTCGGATCACCTATCATCCTGCTTGACGAACCTTTTTCGACCCTTGATGGTTACTACAGACACAGATTGAAGAGTGTCCTTAAAGGTTTAAAAAAGCTCCTCGTCATCACAGAACACAGGCTGGAGGAGACTCTGGACCTCGCAGGGGAGTTTATTCTTATAAAGAATGACAGTGAAAGGATGTACACACGAGATCTTTCAGGTGTTGACCTTACCACTTTCAGGATCAGGGAGCCCGAAATCTTCAGGATCAGCAGGGAAACAGGTGTGAGACTCACCGGTCAGAATCTGATAGAGAGGTTGAAGAAAACCGGGTACAGGCGGGATTTTTTCTGTCCTGAAGTTGGTGAAACCGTCCTTGAGGCGCTCGGCGTTTACTATTCATACAACGGTGGTTTCAGCCTCGGGGAGGTGGATTTTCATCTCGGCAGGGGGGATGTGGTGGTTATTCTTGGTCACAACGGTGCAGGAAAAACGACTCTCATGAAGGTGCTTGCGGGAATAAGAAAGCCCGGAAAGGGAAAAGTTCTTCGCCTCGGTAAGACAGGGTATGTGCCTCACAATCCACAGGACATATTTTTCAGGACAAAGGTTATAGATGAGTTAAAAGTTTCTGCCACAGACGAGACATGGTTAAACTGGATCGTTCAGGCGCTTTTCCTGGAAGGTACGCTTGAAAGGTCTCCCTTTTTACTGTCTGAGGGGGAGAAAAAACGGGTTGCCATGGCTGCCGTTCTTGCCAGCAAGCCCGACATCGTCTTTCTTGACGAGCCCACCACCGGACAGGATGGTGAAACTGTAAATTCAATGGCTAAAATTATAAAAAGACTCAGCGAAAAGGGGATATCGGTCGTGGTATCAACACACGACATAGAGTTTGCGAAGGAGATTTCATGCAGGTGGCTTCTCATGGAGGACGGTAAAATTGTGGCTGAAATAAATCCGGCAGGTGTTTTGTATGAAGAAATTAAACTCATGGAACGATTACATATAGATCCCGGTATAGAATTGAGGGTAATGGCAGATGGATCCAAGGGTTAAAATCCTGATTCTGGTTCTCTTTGATGCCCTTATCGTGGCAAAGGAGGTGCTGCTTCTCCATGTCTTTCTTTTTTCTTTGCTAATCTTTCTGGCCTTTTCCCTGCAGAGGAGGAAATTTGCAGGTTTCTTAAAGGGATTTTTACCCATGGTTTTGACCGTTTTCGTAATTGGTTACCTGTTTATCTCGCCCGCTGACGCCATTTTGCTTTCCCTCAGATTTTCAGAGTTGATAGTTGCATCTTACATTTTCTTTGCCCTGACCGATGCGGAAGAGATTTCAAAGGCCCTCCTTAGCATGAAGGTCCCTTACAATTTCGTCTTCATTTTCACATCTGCGATAAGATATGTTGAACTCGTTAAGGTGAAGTTTCGGGAGATCAGGGAGGCGCAGATGGGCAGGGGACTTGAGGTTAAGCTCAGGAATTTTCAAGCGATTCTTGTTCCTTTAATTGTTGGAATTTTCGTTCTTGCAGACGAACTTGCTGAAGCTCTTGAATCACGGGGATTCACCTGCAAAGATCGCTCATTTTTCGAGCCCCCTGGATGGAAATTCAGAGACACAGTTTACACACTTTTAGTGATAGGTGTGTTTCTGGCTTTGTTTCTTACAATTTAAAATACAAGGAGGTCAGGAGATATGATTTTGAGGTCACTGATTTTTGTTCCTTCAATTAGTGAAAAGATGTTAAAGAAAGCGCAGGGCTTTAAAACTGACGGAGTTATACTGGATCTTGAAGACGCCGTTGCGCCTGGAGAGAAGGAAAACGCAAGGGAAAATTTGAAAAACCTTTATCCTGAGCTCGAATACGGCCATAGAGCAGTTTTTATTCGTATAAATTCACTTGATACGCCCTGGGGGAGGGAAGATGCGTTGATCGCTGGCGGACTCAGGCCACACGGAATTGTGGTTCCGAAGGTGCGAGACTTCAGGGATCTTGAGATAGTTGCTGAGATAACGGATCAGATTCCACTTGTTGCAATGATAGAGACCCCGCAGGCGATATTAAATCTGAGAAGTATAGCACAATGCCGGAAACTATCGGGTTTTATTTTCGGAGCTGCTGACCTTACAGGGGAGCTCGGCATGGAGCTGACTCGATTGAGGGAGGAGATGATATATTTCATGTCATTACTCGTAACGGTTGCAAGGGCTTACGGTCTATTTGTCCTTGATACGCCGGCATTTGATCTTTCGGACATGGAGGCGCTTGAACTTCAGGCAGGGTTTGCAAAGAGAATGGGGTTTGATGGAAAAACTGCAATACATCCTTCTCAGCTGGAAGTGATAAACAGGATTTTCAGTCCGCAGAGAGAGGAGATTGAGTGGGCTAAGAAGGTGAAGGAGGTTTTTGAGAGGGCAGTATCCGTGGGGAGAGGGGTTACCACCCTTGATGGCGAGATGATAGAGAGGATACACTACAGGCGTGCGCTTAAAATTCTTGAATACGCCCGTGAAATTGAGGAGAGAGGTTATTGAGGAGGTGGGGGCTGGCAGGTGAAACCTGCCAGCCCCCACCTCCTCTACTTAACCACCAGCACCTTACCTTTTATCTTCCCTTTACCTGTCCTGACCGTGTAGTGATAGATACCGTCCCGTAAATTTTTTAATTCCACAATGTTGCTTCCCTTTCGCCCTGAAAATCTCCTGTAAGATACCATTCTTCCAGTTGCATCAAAAACCCTTAACTCAACCATTTCCGTGTATGAGAGAAAAAATCTTACTCTGTTGATACTCGCATAGGTGTTGTAATTCGTGTTGTAACCCGGAGTCTCCGATATACCGGTGGGGTTAAAGTTCAATACATGTACGCCTATTGAGTAATCCCCCAGGTAAACGGTATTACCTTCCACCGAGAAAAATACATTCTGTCCACCGATTGTGTAATAGTTGTCGTAATATCCTGCTATCACAGGTGAAATGGGGCTGGATATGTCGAAGGCTACGATGGTTGAAAAACCTGAACCCTCAGTACCAAAAAGATAGTCTCCCTGAATCTGGAGATCGTAGAGACCGTAACCTCTGTTGTCTGGAGGGAAATAGGAACCTGTAAAGGATGGATGGACAGGGTCACTCAGGCTCAGTATCACTATTTGATTGACCTCTGTTGAGACATATATGTAGTTTCCACGGATGGCCATGGATCTGAAATTTGCATAGGCTTCGGATATACGGTTAATAGAAAGGAGTGCAGGAGATCCTGGATTTGAGATGTCGAAAACATCGATCCTGTTACGGGCGGCCAAGTACAGGTAGTTCCCGGATGTAGCAAGAGCTACACCTCCTGTAAGTCCCGTATCCTGGACTGTGCCCACCTGTCTCATGGTACTGAGTTCGATCACATAAATTCCTGAATCTGATGTCACATAGGCATAATTATCGTTCAGAAGAAAAGTTCTGTTGTACGAGGGCGGAAGGTAGAGTACGCCACCACTGTGGGGATTGTGTGGATCAGTAACATCAAAGTATGCAAGTGCCGTATCAGTTATAAAGTAAAGTCTGTCGTTCAAAACTTCAGGATGTGTTTTTAATCCGCTTACATACATCCTTGCCTTACCGATGTACCCGCCTGAGTCAAAGACAGAGAGGGTTGTTGAGCCATTGTTGGTTGAGGAAAGGTAATATGTGTGACCACTGGATCTTATTATACCGGATACCCGTCCCGGGGTTCTGTAGCTGTTTGCCTCGTAGGGATTGCCGAGGGTGTCAAATTCAATTACGCTGAGTCCACCGATACCGGACGCACTCATGAGACTGCCGTTTGAGAGGGTAATGTCATGGATGCCGCTTCCGCCGGGTAGACCAAATCCCCAGGATCTTCCGTTCAGGTGTGCAGGATCCGACACATCCCAGGCCTCAAGAAATGTTCCACAAAGAAAAAGGGAATTGCCAATCATTCTTACCCTGTACACCTCGGTCAATGTAGATGTTGCGCTGTTTACCTGTACTGGATTGCTCAGGTCACTTATGTCGTAGATATAGAGGGTTGATCCCCACATTCCATCATTCACTCCGTAGAGTAAAGTGTCTTTAATAACAAACTTTTTACTCAAGTCGCTAAAATTGGTGATCTGTGTGGGATCTGTCACGGTCGAGATGTCGTAAACATAGAGAGTTAAACCATCCTGTACAAAGAGTCTACTGTTTTCCACATAAATTCCA
>JALSOY010000264.1 GCA_026986235.1 Caldifarciminota bacterium | reverse complement strand
TGCGGGAATAGGTGAGATCACAGTTTCCTTCCAGACAGGGAAAAGGATCTCAAATAATGCATACTTTTCCGTTATCCCTCAGTTTATGATACCGATAGAATGGTCGCAGGGGTTACTCCGCAGGTACAACACGGGAATGGATTACGGGATAATATCAGCTCTCAGCCTTCAGTTAAAAGAGAGAAATCACCTGCATTTCAACCTTGGGGCATACAATAGAGACAATGCCTTTCAGGGCGCGGGATTGATCTATGGTGTTCTTTCCATGCTTTACTCTCACTCCTTTTCAAAGCTCGATCTATACGGAAAGTTCATGTGGAATCCCATTCTAACCTACATTCTATACGATGTTAAATCCGTTTACGGAAAGTCTCCCCTCAAAGCCGGTCTGGGGTTGAACTATAAGTTTCTTAAAAACTGGTCCCTGTACTTCGGAATCGACACCCATCTGAGACACAGGAAGATTTCCGGCGTAGTTATGGAACCCACCATCTTTCCCTCAGAAGATCCCTCGGTGGAGCTTTCTTTCGGAATTAATTATACCAAGAGGCCAGAGGTGCCGGAACTTCTCATGAGTATTGAAGGTAAAGTTTACGATGCCAGAACGATGGAGCCTCTGATTGCCGAGATAATCCTCCCTGAGCTCAGTCTCTACATGAAGTCCGGCATAGATGGCAGATTTTACATCGAGAACATAGAGCCCGGGGACTATCTTCTAACAGTTAATGCCAGTGGATACAAACCTGTCTCATTCAAAATTCACTCCACTGCCGGAGGTAAGAAAAAACTGACCGTGGGTCTGAGGCCCATAATGGCTCACATTTCAGGTACTATACTGGATGCGAAAACGGGTAAGCCCGTTGAGGGCAGGGTGTACATCGAGCCGGATGGCATGGAGATTCGCGCAACTGGTGGAAAATTCTCCCTGGATCTCCCCTACGGCGTTCATGTCCTCGAGGCCTTAACGGATTTCGGGACAGACACACGAATAGTGGCGGTGACCCGCGAAAAACCGGTAAAGGTAAAGTTCACCGTCAGCGGCGTAAGGGAATCTGTGGCTGCCAGAGAGAGGATCAGAACGAACTTTCCTTCCATCTATTTTGCCCTCGACTCTTATAAGATTCCACCCGGTGAGGCCGAAAAACTCGACCGCGTGGCGGAAATACTGAAGGCCAACCCGTCCCTGAGGGTGGAAATAGCCGGTCATGCGAGCTCCGATGGACCTTTCACTTACAACCTTGCCCTGTCTTTAAAGAGGGCACTCTCGGTGAGGGATTACCTCGTGAGAAAGGGGGTTCATCCAGATGTGTTGATACCAAGAGGATACGGAGAAACGAGAATCTCCAACTTCAACACAACCGAGAAGAACAGGTCATTTAACAGAAGGGTTGACTTCGTCGTGATAAACTGAAATTTAGATTGAACGGTTAGAGGAGGGGGTTTGTTTTAATTTCGAGGATCATTTATAATTCTTGAGCTATTTTAACAACCCACCGGAGGAATCCCCCATGAAACAGTATTTGAAGTGTATCAGATGTGGCAGAGTTTATCCTTTACACGATACACGATTCAGGTGTGATTGTGGTGGTCTTCTTGAGGTCAGGTACTCCCACTTTCCCGGTCCTTCAATAGTTGATACATGGGAAAAAAGGACTGGAAGCAGGGAGCCGCTGGATCAGAGCGGCGTGTGGAGATACCGCGAATTTCTCATCCGTTCAAGCAATCCGGTTACTTATCCCGAGGGTAGGACAAACCTTTATAAACTCGGTGTCGATGGTTTTGAAAACCTCTATGTAAAGCATGAAGGAGAGAATCCCACAGGTTCTTTTAAAGACAGAGGTATGACGGTGGGTATAACACACGCAAAGGACCTCGGCATGAAGGCGGTTGCCTGTGCATCAACGGGCAATACATCTGCTTCAATGGCTGCCTACGCTGCAAGGGCCGGGATAAAGGCCTTTGTTTTCCTTCCCTCAGGCAGGATTGCCGCCGGTAAACTCGCTCAGGCAGTGGCCTACGGAGCCACCATCTTCGAGGTTATGGGAGACTTTGACGACGCAATGAACATGGTTGTAAAAGTCTCGAAAGAACTCGGTATTTATCTTCTCAACTCCTTAAACCCTGTAAGACTCGAAGGACAAAAAACCATCGTCATCGATACTCTCCACCAGTTAGACTGGGAAATCCCCGACTGGATTATCCTCCCCGGTGGAAACCTGGGCAACACATCGGCATTCGGGAAGGCCCTGATGGAACTCAAAGAAGCTGGAATAATCACAAAGGTGCCAAGACTTGCAACCATCCAGGCCCTCGGAGCAGCCCCGTTCTTCAGGAGTTTCGTAAATGGATTTAAAACCTTTCAACCCGTTAAGGCAGAAACAGTGGCAACGGCTATCAGAATAGGCAATCCCGTAAACTTTGAAAAGGCAAAGGCAGGTATTCAATTCACAAAGGGTATTGTGGAAGCTGTTACTGACAGGGAAATACTCGACGCAAAAAGAATCCTTGACAGAAGTGGAATAGGGTGTGAGCCCGCGTCGGCTGCGAGTCTCGCAGGTGTCCTGAAACTGTATAAAATGGGGGTTATAAAAGGGTACGAAAGGATCGTTTTAATTCTAACCGGCAATCTTCTCAAGGATCCTGAAATCGTCCCGAAAGTCCACGATGTCAGGAGCATCAGGGTAAGTTCCAGGTTTGAAGACATCAGGGGCATCCTGAAGGAGGTTATTCCATGATCGTAATGAAATTCGGGGGAACTTCCGTGGGAAATGCAGAAAGACTTAAAAAAGTTGCGGACATTGTCATTAACCACCCCGGTGAAAAGCCCATAGTCGTGCTGTCCGCCATGGCAAAAGTAACGGAAATGTTGATTGAAGGGACTAAGGCGGCTGAAAGAGGCGATGAGGAAACATTTTATGAAATTCACGAGAAACTGAGGGAAAAGCATCTTGGAGTGATACACGATCTGAAGCTGGGCGCATCTCTTGAAAGGGAGATAAAAAACCTGCTTGAAAAAATTTTAAACCTATGGGAAGCAATAGAGGCCCTCGGAGAGGTTACTCCCCGGGCACTGGACCTCATTTCATCTATGGGTGAAAGATTGATAGTCCGTATTTTTGCAGACTATTTGAGATCACTCCAGGTGCCGGCAAGAAGTTTTGACGCTGACGAATTCGTCGTTACAACAGATACACACGGCAATGCATGTCCAATTTTTTCAGATTCAGTTGAACTCTTTAATCGGAAAGTGATGCCCTGGATTAAAGAGGGTGGTCTCGCCGTTATCACGGGTTTCATGGGTAAATCCCGCTCGGGCAGGGTGACAACCCTCGGCCGTGGTGGAAGTGACCTCACGGCAACCTTTATCGGATCACTGGTCAACGCCAGGGAAGTCTGGATATGGACTGATGTTGACGGTGTGATGACGGCTGATCCCCGGGTCGTCCCTGAGGCCCGATCACTCAAAGAACTATCATTCGTTGAAGTGGCGGAACTCTCATACTACGGGGCAAAAGTCATGCATCCAAGATCCCTCCTCCCCGTACTCGAAAAGAACATTCCAGTCAGAATTCGAAACACTTTTAACCCCGGCTTCCCGGGTACCATCATATCGAAGCAGACAAAGGAACAGAAAGGAATCGTAAAATCCATCACTTACATAAAAGATCTTACCCTTTTGAATGTTACAGGAAGAGGAATGCTGGGAATTCCCGGAATCGCTGCGAGGGTCTTTAAAACCGTCTCTGAAAAGGGTGCCAACATACTGATGATTTCCCAATCCTCCTCCGAGCAGAACATCTGCTTCGTAGTAAAAAAGCACGAGGCTCAAAATCTCGTTGACTCCCTCAAAAAGGAGTTCGAACTCGAAATTTACAGAAGGGACATAGAGGGAGTCGAGAAACTCGACGATGTAGCCATCATCTCAGTCGTAGGTGCCGGTATGCGTGGAACGCCAGGGATCGCTGGAAAGGTCTTTACGATCACGGGTAAAAACGGAATAAATGTCATAGCTATTGCTCAGGGTTCATCTGAATTCAACATCTCCTTCGTCGTGGAAGGAAAAGACGCAGAAAGGGCTGTTGTAGCCCTTCACAGGGAGTTAATAGAATCATGAGGGTACCGGTATCGCTTCTTGGTGCGACCGGGTCAGTCGGTCAGAGATTTGTATCCATGCTGGCAGACCATCCTTTTTTTGAAATCGTTGAACTCTTTGCATCTGAAAAATCTGCAGGAAAGTCTTACAGAGAGAGTGTTAACTGGATCCTTGATACACCCATCCCGGAAAGAATTGGAGAAATACAGGTGAAATCTCTTGAACATACCCCATCCACGAGAATCGTTTTTTCCGCACTTCCTTCAGACATCGCAGGTGTGCTGGAAAGGAAACTCGCAGGCGAAGGAAGATTTATTTTCACCAACGCCAGTACCAACAGGATGGCTGACGATGTCCCCATTATCGTACCAGAGGTAAACCCGGACCACCTTGAGCTAATAAAGGGTAAAAAGGGATTTATCGTGGCAAATCCCAACTGCACCACCTCCGGGCTTGTAATCCCACTAAAGGCAATAATGGACGCTTTCGGCCTGGAAAAAGTCCTCGTCGTCACCATGCAGGCCATATCGGGCGCAGGGTATCCCGGTATCCCGGCACTCTCAATTTACGACAACCTTGTACCACACATAGACAGAGAGGAGGATAAGGTGAGAAGGGAAAGTTTGAAGATCCTCGGCAGGGCTTCGAAATCAGGTGTAGAACCTGCGGATTTTGAAATTGATGCAAGGTGCACCAGGGTACCGGTGAGAGACGGTCACACGGAAGTCGTTTTCATTAAAACCAGAGAAAAGGTCTCCGTCCGTGAAGTAAGAGACATTCTCTCCAGCTTTAGGGCAATGCCCCAGAGAATGGAGTTGCCAACAGCACCAGATGTTCCCGTTATCGTTACAGATGACAGATTCAGGCCACAGCCCTATACTGACAGAATGAACGGTAATGGAATGAGTGTTACCCTCGGTAATCTGAGAGATGATGCTATAATGGGTATTACCTTTACAATCGTGGTTCATAACACCGTCAGAGGTGCGGCTGGTGGAAGTATTTTAAACGCCGAACTCGCCTATAAACTGGGGTATCTTGAAGTATGAGAAAGGGAAGGATAAGTGATCTCATCGGAAACAACATTTTTTTCCGTGAGTTGAGACCCCAGAATCCTGACCTCGTGCCCATAGATGTGGTCCTTTACAGGTTGAATCTCGATAGAGTCCCGAGAAAGAAGGATCCTGAGTATCCACAGGTAATATCCTGCTACCTCAACCTGCTTGGTGACTTTGATCGAATTCTATTTCTTGGAGACACCATGCTGAACGACAGGACATTTGCCCTTGGTCTTATTAACCTTGGTGAATACGATGTTTTTGCCCTTATCACCGATGAAGACGAAAAGGAGTTTGAACTGAGGGAAGAGGGCAGGATCCTTTACTCCAACAGATGGTCCTTCGTGGCAGAACTGAAGGATTATCTTGAACACAAGGGATTTCGCATTGACGAGAAGACAGCTGTGATCCTCGACATAGACAAGACACTGATGGGCGCCCGTGGCAGAAACCACAGGGCAATTGATCTTGCCCGTGCACGGGCTGTTTACAGGCTTTACCAAGAAACAGGTACAGATAGAAGTTTTGACGAGTTCAGAAAAATCTACGACAGGATAAATTCTTTCAGGTACCACCACATAACGCAGGACAATCAGGATCTTGTGGCCCTTTTTTCCATTGCAATTGCATCAGGACAGTTAAAGAAATTAAGTGGTGATCCCGTTAGTCTCATCAGCATGCTCAGAAATTCTCAAAATGAGGCTGTGAGAATGTTTGCAGAAGAGGTTTACAAAAACATCACCAGAAGGGAGGCTACCCTGTTTCCCACATTCAGAAGGATGGAGTACTACAGTACCATAGAGTTTATGGACAGGTTTGAAGATGAGCCTGTTGAAAAGCTACTTGGGGAGGAGATTCTGATAACCGGGGAGATATACGATGCCTTCAGAGGTACTCTTTCGACTGTTATTGCGTTAACGGACAAGCCGGAAATTTCGTCACTACCACCTGAGGGGGAGGATCTTCCTCCTGTACACGAGAAGACTGCGAAGGTGTATCCATGAGGGGCGCCCTTCCCGAAGGGAAGGGCGCCCCTTTTTATCAATAAGGCGTAAAATC
>JALSOY010000263.1 GCA_026986235.1 Caldifarciminota bacterium | reverse complement strand
ATCTCGTAGAAAAAAGGAAAAAATTTTATGCTGAGATACTTTCAGTGGCAGGGCCTGATGATGATCCTTCCACTGACTTGAGGGTTGTTCTACTGAAATACGACCTCAAACCGGAATTTCCTGATCCTGTTTTAAAAGAAGTCGAAAGCATTGAAATGCCAGAGTACACACCATCCACAAAGAGGCTCGATCTGAGGGATGAGCTTATTTTTACCATAGATCCTGTTGATGCCAAAGACTTTGACGACGCCATTTCCATTAAAAAAACGAAGAATGGCTATCAGCTTGGAGTCCACATAGCAGATGTGAGCTTCTTTGTCCCGTCAAAATCTGCAACCGATATCGAAGCCTTTTCCCGTGGGACATCAGTTTACCTCGTCAACTTTGTCGTCCCCATGCTCCCTCACACACTTTCAAGCAACCTGTGCTCTCTTGTGCCAGGTGAAGACAGATTCACCATGAGTGTTTTAATGGATTTCGACCACGAAGGGAACCTGATTAAAAGAAAATTCAGAAAGTCGGTCATTAATTCAAAAGCAAGGCTTACTTACGAAGACGCACAGAAACTCCTTGATGGTGAAGAATTAGAACCCAGCACACATTCAACCTTTTCATCTCCTGAAGTTTACGAAAGGATAAAAACTGCCCTCCGTCACGCCCTTGAGCTTGCAAGAATATTGAGAGAAAGGCGGTGGGAAAGGGGAAGCCTTGACTTTGACCTGCCAGAGCCGGAAATCACTCTCTTCCCTTCAGGAGAGGTGGCATCAATAAAGCCTGCTGTCCGAACATGGAGTCACAAAATTATTGAAGAATTCATGATCAAGGCCAACGAGGTGGTGGCCCAGTACTTTTCGGACAAAAATCTCCCGACAATTTACAGGGTACACGAGCCCCCGGATCCCCAAAAAATCAAAAATTTCCTTATACTCGCGCAGAGTATAATAGGGGAAAACATAGAGGTTGAGAAGGTGACTCCGAAAGTACTTCAAACCGTTCTCAAAAAGGTTGAAGGGAGAGCGGAAGAACCCCTTCTGAATTATCTCCTTCTGAGGTCACTCAAGAGGGCAAAGTACTCTGTTGAAAATGTGGGCCATTTTGGGCTCGCGTCACAGAATTATCTGCACTTTACCTCCCCCATAAGGAGATACCCGGACCTCGTTGTCCATAGGCTTATAAAATCAGCAATGAAGGGGAAACCAAAGAAAGGAGAATCCTGGGTGGAGTATCTCGTCCATGTGGCTGAAAGATCCTCTGAGAGGGAGAGGATCGCCGAAAGGGCAGAGTTTGATCACATCGATTACAAGGCCATGGACTACATGAAAAATCGCCTCGGAGAAGTGTTTGAAGGCATTATAACTCACATTATGGCCAACGGATTTTTTGTACAGCTTAAAGACATTCTTGTAGAGGGCTTTGTAAGTTCAGACAGCCTTGGGGGAAATTTTGCCTATGATCTTGAAAGATACGAACTGAGGGATCCCAGAACGGGAAAGGTTTACAAAATTGGCCAGAATGTTAAGGTAATGGTAGTAAAGGTTGATAAATGGTTAAAAAGACTCGACCTAATTATTCAGGAGGATTAGAAATGAGGGGAGCCATAAAAGACAGGGAGGAGGTCTTTCTCAAAGACCTGGAAGAGTCTCTTATTGGTAAAAGGTGGTTTGCATTTTATACCAGGCCTCAGCAGGAAAAGAAGGTGGAAAAATACCTTGTTGATAGAGGCATAAGGACATTCGTCCCCCGTGCATACAAATACCTGAACATAGCGGGTAAAAGGCGCCTTCTGGAGGCCCCACTTTTCAGAAGTTATGTCTTCGTCCACATAGAGTACAAAACAAAAGAATTTTACCTCGCCCTTGACGCTCCAGGAGTAAGTACGATCATACACAAAAAGGGGGTTCCTGCCCCCATACCGGATGAAGAGATGCTTTCCCTTATTAAAGTCGTTGAGCGTGCCAGAGAGAATATTCTGGAACACCCGTTTTTGAAAAGAGGCCAGAGGGTGATCGTTGTGGAAGGACCTCTCAAAGGAGCTGTGGGGATCATTGAAAGGGTTGACAAGAACAAGATGCTTTTCTATGTAAACATAACGATACTGAATAGGTCTGTCTCGGTTCCCCTCCACCCACGGGTGGTTGAAAGATACAGGGGGGAGTAGTATAATTTAGAACAATTCAAAATTAAAAGGAGGTAAAAATTATGGCAAAGACCACTTTTGCTGAAGAAGTATATCTGAGGGCGCTCACAGGTAAGGTTGTGGGTGAGCACATACTTGGTGTGTACAACAAGGTTGCAGTGATATCAGTGAAAAACATCATCTGCAGTGCCATCAGTGCGGCGGCGGAAGCCTCTTTTGTGATGAAAACTCAGGGAAGAGCCGCCCACTTCGTGGTCGAGGAAGGTACAGTGAAGAATGTAGTTAAACAGGTGGAAGAGTTTGCTCCCAATGCCATAATTCTCATGTTTGGAGGTGAAACTCCCATTGAAGAGACCAAAAAACTATTTGTGGAAACACTGAAAGCTCTTGCAGAAACCGACCTGGAGGCGGACATAATAGTACATGTCAGAATATTTGCTGCCAGGGGCCTTGAGGAAGCACTCAAAGACAAGAATGTGGTTGACTACCTTCAGTCCAACGAAGTTTATGTTTACACAGTTGATCTCGACCATGGATTCGTGTTATTTAACGACATCTATGTGGAGGATAACGGAGAGGTGGTTCTTTCAAAGATATCGGAGATTCCCGTTACAGTTGAGCATGCGGACCTGCTTAACCGTTCGTTGAGGGACAAAACAGTGGAATGGAAGGATATGTAGGGACCAGTGGGTTTTAAATAAAGTGGTGGGCGGCGCCTTCGGCGCCGCCCACCACTTTTATGCATACTTCTCCGATACACTCTTTGCCTGCATGAACAGTAACAGGTAATCCCTGCCTCCGGCCTTCGAATCCGTCCCTGACATGTTGAATCCACCAAAGGGATGAACATCCACAAGGGCACCGGTGCACTTCCTGTTGATGTACAGATTACCCACATGGAAAAGTTTCTTCGCCTTGGCTATCTTGTCCCTGTTTATCGTAAACACAGATCCCGTCAAACCATAGACGGTGTTATTCGCTATCTCTATCGCATGATCAAAGTCCTTTGCCTTTATGATAGAAAGAACAGGACCAAAGATTTCCTCCTGTGCTATTCTGGCTTCAGGTGAAACATCCTTGAATATCGTCGGCTTGATATAAAATCCGTTTCCGGGTGCCTTCTCTCCGCCAAGAATGAGCTTACCCTCCTCTTTTCCTATGTCGATGTATGTCATAATCTTCATCTCAGCCGTCTGATTGATAACAGGTCCCATGAAGTAATTGTCTTTCGCCGGCCCAATTTCGATCTTTTTCGCCTTTTCGACAACCATTTCAACGAACTTATCGTATATACTTTCGACGATTATCAAACGGGACAGGGCTGAGCACTTCTGTCCCTGAAAACCGAAAGCTGATGCAATTACGGCGTTGGCTGCATCTTCAAGATCGGGATACTCGTCATCAACGATAATAGCATCCTTGCCACCCATCTCGGCAATAACTCTTTTTATCCAGATCTGGCCGGGTTGGGTCTTGGCCGCAAGTTCGTTTATCCTTAAACCCACATCTTTTGAGCCCGTAAAGGCAATCATCCGGGTCTTCGGGTGCTGAACCAGAAAATCTCCCACGGTGCTCCCCGGACCTGTTACAAAGTTCAATACACCCTTTGGCAACCCTGCTTCTTCCATCAATTTAACGAACTGGTATCCCACAGCTGCAGCATCACTTGAAGGCTTGAGAACCACGGTATTACCTGTAACCAGTGCCGCCGTGGTCATTCCAAGGAGTATGGCAAGTGGGAAGTTCCATGGTGGTATTACCACTACGGTACCGAGTGGAATGTAGAAGTATTCGTTATGTTCGGTAGGAATCGGAGTAAGTGGTTGTGGCTGGGCGTATCTGATCATCTCTCTTGCGTAAAATTCCAGGTAATCAATCGCCTCGGCCACATCTGCATCTGCCTCAGCCCAGTTTTTGCCCACTTCGAAGATCTGCCATGCGGCAAGCTCAAACTTCCTTTTTCTCGCGATGGCTGCTGCCCTGATAAGAACCATTGCCCGCTCCTCAGGGGGGACAAACCTCCAGTATTCGAATGCCCTGTTTGCAGCAAGTAGCGCGTCCTCTGCCTCTTTCTCCGTTGCTTTCTGAAAAACGCCTACAACTTCGTCCTTGTTGGATGGATTTATCGACCTGAATTTGTTTTCCGTATAAACTTCTTTGCCGTCGATGATAAGAGGATACTCTTTTCCAAGTTCACTCTCCACCTTCTTTATGGCTTCGAGCATCTTCTGACGGTTCTCTTCCTTCGAAAAATCCGTGAATGGTTCATTTTTAAATGGAGTCAACATTTTTCTAACCACCTCCTGGTTTAAAACTCTGTGTAAATGTACTCGTCGTAAATGGACTCAAGCTTAAGTTTGTGCTTTGCCTCTTCCTCTGCAAGGAACCTGAAGATCTCCTTCATTTCTGGTGATTCGGCCATTTCTTCAAGTGCTTCGTAAAATTCAAAAGCAGCCTTTTCACGCTTCATGGCGACAATAAGTGCGTCCTGGAAATCCATCGCCTTGCTTGGCCTGACATCTACGAGATAATCACCTATCTTCAGATCGGGTATCCTTCTCTCTCCGGTCTCGGTTAACTTTAGCTTTTTCCCTTCCTTTATCTCCTGAATTTTCTTCTTGTGCTTGAGCTCTTCGTTGGCAAAACTTGCAAAGACCTTTTTCATGTGTGGACGCTCAACCTTTTCTTCCCAGAACTTGTAGAAACTGTAAGAGTCTTCCTCAACTTTGATGGCAAAGTCCAGGATTTCGTCAATGTTTTTGAACCCTTTTGGGGGAATGGATGGGATTTCAGCGAGATCTTCAATACCCTGGAGGTACATGTTAACCTCTTTTTCTGTAATGGGTACCATGGGCTTGCCATGGCACAGGAGATCACCACTACCATCCTTAATGATTTCAACTATCCTACCGCATGTTTCACATCTATAATATTTTTTCATGGCATTTCCTCCTTTTCATGGACCAACATGGATCATACCCCAGTCAATCTCTGCATCCTCCGCCTTTTCAGCTTTCTCTTTCTCCTCTTTGAGAATTTCGTAGTGTTTCATTTCCATATCAGAAAGATGGAGGAGTGTTTTTTTGATACCGGGGTTATGGTCAAACCTTTTGGAAAGTTCCCTGTAAAAGTCGTGAGCCGCAAGCTCGGCTCTCATGGCCTGTTCAAGAACTTCACTTAATTTCACCCGTTCATCATGAATATCTATGGAAGGGAGAGGAACAGGGGTTTTTTCAGGTAGGTTTAAAGGCCTCTCGGGGAATATTTCCCGGTAGGCACCGATCAAATACTCTTCATGTTTTTTTTCCTCTCCTGCGAGAAACTTCAGGTGGTCTTTCAATGCAACATTTTTCACCTGCCTGGCAAGACCACTGTAGATCTTATAAGCCTCAACTTCGCTTTTTATAGCGGTCAACAAAAGGTCCTCCAGTGTAAATTTGCTCAGATCCATCTTTTTCCTCCTTGTAAAAGACTACTTACCCAAGTCTAAATCATAAAAGGTGAGTGGTCAAGGGACACAGAAGGGTTGATTTTCTCCTTGAAACATTACAAAATAAAAGTGTTATGATAACCACATCCTTAATGAAAAAACTTGAGCGAATTGAGGACCCAAATTTAAGAGATGTACTTGTTAGCTTCCTCGAAGAAACTGAAAAAATAATCGGGGAAACTGTCAGGAGAAGTGAATTCCTTGAATTCGTAAAAACCACGAATGAAAACTTTAATCGAGTCTGGAACTCAATAGATAGGTTGACTCAAAAAGTTGAAGAACTCGCTGAAGCTCAGAAAAAAACTGACGAGAGACTCAACAGTCTCACCAAAAAAGTCGAAGAACTCGCTGAAGCTCAGAAAAAAACTGACGAAAGACTCAACAGTCTCACCCAAAAAGTTGAAGAACTTGCAGAAGCTCAGAAAAAAACTGAACAAAAAGTCGAAGAACTCGCTGAAGCCCAGAAAAAAACTGAACAACGGCTTGAGAAGTTAATTGGAGAGCATCAAAAAACGAGGCAGCATCTTGGTGGCCTTTCCAACGCATTCGGGTATGTGCTGGAAGACAGAGCTATCAAAGGTTTGCCG
>JALSOY010000262.1 GCA_026986235.1 Caldifarciminota bacterium | reverse complement strand
TTAAGGATGTCCCATACTACCGGATAATGCTCGAAGTTTATTGACGGGAAAACCACATATCTGAGTTTTATGTCTGGCCAGAGAAGTTTTATCCTTTCCATTATTTCATCGTAGAATAAACCGGGGTCAATTAGCATTCCCTCATTGCCGTTTTGAAGAAAATAAGAATTTTTAATGGTGAATCCCGCTATGGACTCACCCACCCAGTAAAGGTTTTTAAAGAGCTCGATCTCCTTCATTTTTCACTTTTACCGATTTTGATCCATGTTTTCACCCTTTCTTCAAAATCCGAAAGGAGTTGGGTTGCCTTTTCTTCAGAGCTGGCCTCGACATAGAGATAGACATAAGGCTTGTAAGGATCAGGCCGGAGCATCACCCAGGAATCGTCGTAGAATATTTTTACTCCATCGAGAAGGGAGGATTCCTCAAATCTTGCGAGTTCACTCATGAGCCTCATAACGGTTCCCTTGAGATCCACAGGGCATGAAAACTTTTTGACATGGAGGTGGATCTCCGGTAGCTCATCGTACAGATCAGCCAGAGTCTGGTTATCCCTGGAAAGAAGTTCAAGAATCTTGCCAATCATGTACATGGCATCAGGTGAGAAGAGAAAATCAGGGATAATGAATTCACCGCCACCTGATCCCACGAAAACTGCATTTTTCTTTCTGGCATACTCAAACATTTCCCGTGTGGTTGCAGGTATTCTTTCCACCTCGACTTCATGCTCTTTTGCAAGCTTTTCAAGAACAGAGGACGCAAAGTTGGGGACTGCAATTCTGGATTTTTTAAAGTGTTTGATGAACAGGAAGGCAAGGAGGTGTAGGAGGTCAAGATCGGTGTGAATCCTTCCCTTCTCGTCAACTAACATCAGTTTTGTCCCGGAAGGGAAAAGGTAAAAGCCGAGGTCAACTTTCAGGGATTTCAGTATGGTTGACAGCTGTTCGAGGTGTCTTCTTACCTCATTTTCGGGTTTTGCAAGTCTTGTTATGTCAATGTAAGCATTGAGGCCTATGAAATCGACTCCAATCTCGTTCAAAATCTCGGGGAAAAACTGGGAAACAGACCCGTGAGAGAAGTCGATTACGAGTTTGTATCCACGGGTTTTTATCTCCTTTGCATTCAGGTTTTTAATGTAGGCCTCTTTGTAATAGTCAAAAATCCTCTCCATTGTGTGAATCTCACCGCTCTCGTTGTAGTGCACCCTTCTGAAGTCTTCCCTGAAGAATATCCTTTCTATTGACTTTGCCGTACCGGGGGCTATTTCCATACCGTTTTTGTCAAAGAAGATGATCTCCGTGGATGGTGGATCGTCCTGAGACTGTCTGAAAAATACGCCACCGATTTCTCCCACGGACTGGATCTTGTAGTTGAAAACCGGGATGGGCGTCATTCTTGCGTCCCTGACATTTACGCCGGTGGAGGCGAGACCACCCATAAAGGCGCGCCTGAGCATCCTTGAGGCAGGGTGAGAGTCTCTTCCCATCAGCACATATTCACCTTTGGGCAAAATCGTGCCGTAAGCGGCCCCCAATTTTGCCGCAAATTCAGGCGTAATTTCAATGTTGGTAAGTCCTATAACCTTTGCCCCTTCAAACAGGCTCTTTCTCCATTTTTCACCCCACACAAGGTTCGATGATACCACGGCACCTTCTTCAACGATCTTGCGCGGCCAGATTTTCACTCCTTCTTTTACAACTGCTCCCCTTCCCACAGTCGTCTCGTCGGCTATCACTGCCCCCTCTTCAATCCTGACATTTTTCGAAATCCTTACACTGTTCCCGATTACTGCACCGGTGATAACAGCTCCGTCGTCTATGTAAACATTGTCCCAGATGATGGCATTTTCAACCACAACATTTTGCCCGATGATGCAGTTATTCCCTATTGAGGAATTCCATATCTGAGCTCCGCTCTTCACACGCGTATTATTTCCCAGAACAACGGTTCCACGGAATTTCACATCCTCACCGATGGAAACCTCCTCACCGATCCTGACATCGCGACCGATGAGGTTGAGCTTTTTACCGGGAACATCTATCTGCACCTTCCCTTCAAAGATGTCGTAATGGGCAAACCGATATGAGTCCGTGTCTCCGATGTCCCTCCAGTAGCCGTTAAGTATGGATCCAAACAAAGGCTTGCCATTATGAAGCATCCATGGAAAAAGATCCTTAGAAAAGTCGTACTCTGTATTGGGAATATAGTCAAAAACCACAGGCTCCAGCACATAGATCCCTGTGTTTATGGTGTCAGAAAAAACCTCACCCCATGTGGGTTTTTCGAGGAACTTCAAAATTTTCCCATTCTCGTCCGTTATGACAATTCCAAACTGTAGTGGATTTGAGACCCTGGTCAGGGCAATGGTTGCCTCTGACTTCCTATAAGTGTGATCCTTGATCAACTTTCCAAGGTCAAAATCCGTCAGGAGATCACCGCTTATAACGAGGGCTCTATCCTCCCCCACAAGGTCTCTTGCAAATCTCACCGCCCCTGCCGTTCCATAATCTCTATCGGGTATCAGATAATGTATTTTCACATCAAAGTCCGATCCGTCTCCAAAGTAGTTCTTAATTATGTCAGGGAAGTAGTAGAGAAGCATCACGATTTCTTCGATACCGTGCCTTTTCAGAAGTTCAATAACATGGACGAGTATGGGTCTATTAACCAGGGGAAGCATGGGCTTTGGAGTATTTACGGTCAGAGGCTTAATTCTCGTCCCAAACCCTCCGGCAAGAATGATGGCTTTCATTTTCTCTTCTCCTCCAGAATTCTTTTAATCTCCATTTTGAGTTCTGTTATGAAGTCAGGGGATTTAACTATGTAGGCATCAGCGAGCCAGGAGGTAAAGTCCTCCTGGAAAGAAGAGTAGGCAGTGGAAAGCACGAGGCCAATATCTTTTCTCTCCCTTGCAATCCTGGCGAGGGCCTCAAGTCCGGACATCCCTCTCATCTTGATATCAAGTACGACAATGTCTATGTCCGGGTTCTCTTCAAGTAAGGCAAGTCCCTCCTCTGCACTGGTGGCAGTTAAAACCTCGTAGTCCTCTTTTTCAAACTCTTTTTTATAAAGAAGCAAAAGATTTTTCTCATCGTCCACAAACAGGATCTTTTTCCTCTTACTCACCTCGATCACCTCCTATTTTATAACGGAAAAGGAAACTTTCTTATCGCCTGCAAGGAAAAAGTAGGTTCCGGGTGAGAGTTTGTCGGTCCTGAATCTCACAAACCCATCTCCCCGAATGAACTCCACTTTTACCCTTGCTCCGTCTATCCTGTACAAAAATACCGGCTCATCCCCGTTTATTCCAGATATAGTAATGTAATCGTCACCCGGCCTCACAGGCGAGGGGATCACCTTCAGGACTCCGGGGACTATCCCGTAATTTTCGTAAAGGTTGACCTGAACACGGGATAGGCCAGAAGGTGTACCCACCCAGACTGATCCCCTCTCTGGATCAACCAGAATGTCGTCCCTTATTGTCATAAAATCAAACGGTCTGTCCCTCCCCATGGATTGGACAGGGAATCCGCTGTTGAGGGAAGAGAAAAAGGCCTTTATAGAGTTGTCTCTCGTATCTATCACATATATTCCAGAAATACTCAGAGCCCAGAGATATCCCGCAGGATCGACATCGAGACTGTAAACCCAGACATCGGGAAGAATCTTCCCTTTAAAAGAAAGTCCCTCCATCAGAACTATGCCCTCTGTGGTGGCAATATAATGGGTCTCGCTTATGTGGACGATATTTCTGACTGTAATACGGGATATGGCAGGAAAATCAGACGAAGTGACGAGAGTATTGTAATTTTCATCAAATACGATAAATCCGTCATTCTCATCTCCAATCCATATATTTCCATCTCCGTCAGTTGATATGGAAAGTACACGAGTGAGAGGACAGAGGGCGACTTCTCCGTTATCCGTACGAACAAAGGTCCCGTCGTTACTGGTATAAATAAGGTCCCCTCGACTGGTAAAACCAATAGACCTTATAGACTCACCTGAGAACATGTGTTCGAGGAGGTTACCCTCAGAGTCGAACTTAAAAACTCCGTTCCCGTTTGTAGCAACCCACACATTCCCATCCCTATCAACTTCAGCGTCAAGCACGAGATCCACGCTGTATCCATGGTTAAAGTCTCCCACGGGCATGAATGTGCCATGGTCGTACACAAATAGTCTCGATGAATAGGTGGGGATTTTGTAATAAGAGGAGTAAATCCAGATCTTACCGTCGGGTGTTTTTTTTATTCCCGATATAAAGTTATTTTCCAGAAGACCGAGTCTCTGAGACCTCCATCCGTTGTCGTAAATCCATGTGATTCCGCCGGACTTCCTGTTGTTATGGTTTATACTACTGCTCTGGTTACACACCGTTCCGATTATCGTTTTACCGGCAAAAGGAATCACGGCTGAAATGTGAACATAGTCTGAATTACACAGGATGGTATCAGGGCTGAAGACAGTTGCTCTACCTGTTGTATCAATAAAAGCGACAGGAAGTTTTCTCAGGAATCTATTTCCCCGGGCGATAAGCCCGCCGAGACCGACAAATATACCTGTATCAGCCGGTGAAATGGTGTTGTAACAGCAGAACCAGACCCGATCATTCCCAAGGTAAGCCCACTGGATCACTTTCCAGGTGCCCTGAAAATCTCTAAAAATAACCGAATTATTGGCGAGGAACGCCTGAATATTCCCGATCTTTACAAAGTCCCTGATCTCCCCTGGATTGCCGGCAGGAAGACTGTCAATGGGTACCACGACAAGATCGTTCGGGAAATTCTCAACCTGCGCGTAGGATAGGGCCGATCCGGTTACGATGTAGATTGTATCTCCAAAAATCCGCACCCTTTTAGCAGCACTTCCAGCTCCAAGGTCACTTAAAAGGTAGTGATATACGAGATCATCATCAAATTCCGCAGGGGTGCCCCTCGTATCGATCTTTATTATCCTCAGGTCTGTGCTGATAAACACCCAATCTCCCCTTAGTTCAATCCAGGATAAACTATCGTTCAATGGAAGGCCCGGATACTCTGTAAAAAGGGAACCGGTGGAGGGTTTAAAGTAAAGGTGGTGATCACTGATGGCCCACAGATTCCCCCGGTCGTCTGACTTTATCGAATTTATTACAGGTGACCTCAGGCCGTCAAGGTTTGTGTACCTGTAAAGGACTTTCAGGGTATCATCCAGCTGGGTTTTCAGAATTCCTCCATTGGTTGCGAGGTAAAGGGTATCTCTCACTCTGCAGGCATCGAGGATCATTTCTGAATTGTAAAAGGTCTGCCAGGAGGTATAAAAACCCAGAAGTAGTAAAATCAGCTCCATCATTTTTTTATTTTACACCCAAAAACTCAATCAATGAAACGGGAAGCCTACCTCATTTTCGGGGGAAAGCCATAAAAATCTCCTTCCATTAAAAGGGAAACACGGGGATCCCTCTCCAAAGAACACACACAATACTCTAAAATTTTCAGGGAGGTGATAAAAGATGAAGATTTTCGTCGCAGGTGGTACGGGTTTTATAGGCTCTCACTTTCTAAAAAATATCGTTTACGATGACCATTTTGAAAGAATAGATCTCTGCGTCAACAGAAGGTTGCCCCGAATCAGTTCCCCCAAAATCATGATCTACAGACCCTGTAGAATTGACGACGAGAGTATAAAGAACATCAGAGGTTCTTACGATTATGTTGTAAATTTTGTTGGGATAATCAAGGAAACCCGGGACAAGAAGTTTGAGAATGTGCACTACAGAGGAGTAAAAAACCTTATAGAACTTGCAAAAAGGAGCGGTGCCACGGGCTTCCTCCACATTTCGGCAGCAGGCAACGCTGACACACCTTACATGATTACAAAAAGAAAGGCAGAAGAGGAAATCGTTTCAAGTGGACTCGAATATGTCATTTTGAGACCATCCTTTGTTCTCGGACCCGATGGCGATTTCGTCAAGATGATTAAAAAAATTTTAAGATTTTCTCCTCTCCTGCCGGTTATTGGTGATGGATCGTACTCTGTACAGCCGATCTTCGTGGGTGATCTCGTTGAACTTGCTAGGAGATCCATGTTGCAGGGTATCAAGGGGATTTTTGGAGCGTGTGGACCCGACAAAGTTACATATCTTGAGTTCATGGTAAGAATTAAAAAAGTTACCGGTGCGTGGCAACCCATCGTCAGGATACCTCTTAGCCTGATGAAGGTGACTGCCACTGTGGCGGGCCCTCTCGCACCAGCAGACAGAGATCAGCTGAAGATGC
>JALSOY010000261.1 GCA_026986235.1 Caldifarciminota bacterium | reverse complement strand
TTGCCCCGAAAAAGAAGTCTATTCCCCCATTGAACTGGACTGCGGTGCAAAAAGGTATTTTCCCACCTACTCTGCACTCCTCGACTTTTACTTTTCCTCCGGGACAAAACATAACACTCAAAAAGGAGAGACACACGCAAGACTCCTTCAGGAACTTGAGAAAGTAAAAAATTACGACCTTTACAGAATTGCAGGCGAAAAAATCTTATCAGGTGATTTCAAAAAAGAGGGGGAGTTTCTTGTGATAGATGTAAATGGTAAGGAAATCAGGGTAAAAGGTGAGGGTAAACCTCATGAGGCAGCAGAGGAACTCTTTAAAAAATATAAAAAATTCAAGCGGGGCTATATTAAGATCCTCAGGAAACTGGGAGAGAGTATGCCTGTGGAGAAAAACCAGGCAAAAAAGGTTCAGGTAGAAGTTCCATACGAGAAATTCGTATCCCCTGGTGGTTTCACGGTCTATAGGGGCAAAAATGCCAGGGGTAACGAAATTATCACCTTTGAAATTGCATCTCCGGAAGATTACTTCTTACACGCAGAGAACTCTCCCGGATCACATGTTATAATTAAAACAGGAAAAAAGGCCCTTACCGAAGCCGACATTGAGTTTGCAGCAAAACTCGCTCTTGAAAAAAGCAAAGCTGCTGGAAATTTGAAGGGAACCGTGATACTGACAAAAAAGAAGTACCTGAAGAGGGGAGATACCCCCGGAAAGGTACTGATTTCAAAAATTCTCAAAACGGTTGAGGTGAGACTGAAATGAAAAAACTGCTTCTTGTAATTTACAGAGTTTACATATACACGGTCATAATAAGTGCCACGGTAATAATTCTTGGCCTCGTCTTTCCCCTCTTACTTCCATTCGACAGGAGCGGGAAACTATCACTCAAACTCGGCATAATCTGGTTAACGATCATCCGGTATGCGAGTTTTCTGAAGGTGAGGGTAAGATACGAGTATCCCGTTGACTTTTCAAAAAGTTATGTCGTGGTAACAAACCACAGGAGCCATTACGATGTCGTTGCCCTTTCTATGTTACCTTTCAAAGCCGTGAAACCGGTGGCGAAAAAGGAACTCACGAAAACCCCGATATTTGGATGGTTTCTTAAAAAGGTCTCCATCGTAATTGATCGAAACGCACCGAGGGGAGAAGCTTATTCATTGATAAAGTCACAGATGGACAGACTAAAAAAGGATGGCTTCTCAGTTCTGATCTTTCCCGAGGGAACGAGAGGAAGAGGCAACAAACTATTACCCCTCAAAACAGGCGCCTTCAGACTCGCAGTTGACTACAACCTCCCCATTCTCCCCATAACCATCAAGGGATCAGAAAAAATTCTTCCAAAAGGAACCCTTGCCATTACACCTGGAACAGTTGAACTCGTTGTACACAGACCGATAGAGATAAAAGACAGGGATTACAAAGAACTTGCTGAAGAATTCAAAAAAATAGTGGAGAGCGAGCTCTCAAAATGAGGGTTTTAACCGTAATTCCTGCACGGTTCGGTTCTACGAGATTCCCCGGTAAACCCCTTGCTCCCATTCTTGGTAAACCCATGATCAGATGGGTTGTGGAGGGTGCCCTGAAGAGCAGGTCAGATGTGGTCGTGGCAACAGACGATGAGAGAATCTGCAGAGCAGTTGAAGACCTCGTTGAATGTCGCATAACTCCATCCAGCTTACCCTCTGGAACCGACAGGGTCTTCCAGGTTGCCAGGGACTTTCCTCACGAGGTTGTCATAAATCTTCAGGGTGACGAACCCCTTATCGACGGAAGCCTTCTCGATGTACTCGCGGAACATCTCGATAAAGACACCGACATCGTGACACCTGTTAAAAAGATCGGATACAGGGAAACTTCGCCGGGAAGCGTCTTCGTCGTGACCGATATAAACGGATTCGCCCTCTACTTCTCAAGATCCCCCATTCCGTACCACAGGGACCATGAAAACCCGGAATACCTCAAACACATTGGGATCTATGTCTTCTGGAAAAAATCCCTTGAGAGGTTTGTCTCCCTCCCTCAGGGAAGACTTGAGAGGATAGAAAAGCTTGAGCAACTCAGAGCCCTTGAGTACGGACTCAAGATCAGGGTTGTGGAGGTGGACTTTTCAGGACATCCCGTGGATTATCCAGAGGACATCGAAAGGGTGGAAAAAATCCTCAGGGAGAGACCCTTTCGGTGAACTTTCCCTCTTTCCTGCGGTAAACCCCGAGTATCCTCACATCTTTCAATTCTCTCAAGGTCTTACGCAAGCTCTCCTCGTCACACAGGATGGCTATGCCACACTCTTCCTTTATTTCATCAGGTACTGGTACGGCAACACACGGACTCTTCACCCTTTTAAGCGCCCTGAGACCCTCATCGATATCAGGGAATGCAATGCAGTGGTCAAGTCGCCTGATCTCACCCGTCAGGTATGCACGGAGGTAATTGAAATGCAACTTAATCCCGATGTGGATGTGTGGCAGATTCTTTATGAAGTTCCTGACATTAATCCTCACCAGTTTAATGATATACCCATAATCCTCAAGTTTCTACAATCTTCAGAACAGCCGTACCTCTCTGTTTACTGTGCCTGGTCTTGATCAGGGCCTCTGGTGCCCCTTCAAAGGGGAAAACCTCGATGTCCATCTTTATGTCAATTTTTGACGCGATTTCGATAAACTCTTTTCCATCCTCTCTTGATACATTGGCAAGAGACACGATGTGCCTTTCGTGCCAGAGTAGATCGTAATCATCTATTACGACAGGGGTCATGGTTACAGGGCCGAGAACAAGCCTCCCCCCTTTGTCAAGTTGGGAGAGGGCAAAAGCCACAAGTTTACCTACGGGAGGGAAAAGAATGCTACCATCGAGTTTAACCGGTAGTTTATCCTCGTACCCACCCACCCAGTCGGCACCAAGTTTCATTGCCGCTTCTTTGTTTTTTTCACTACGGGTGATAACGAAAACCTCAATTCCAAGGTGCTTTGCGACCTGAAGGATGTATGTGGCAGAGGGGCCGAATCCGTAGAGTCCAAGCTTCTGTCCTTTTGAAAGTCCTGTAAGTTTAAAAGCCCTGTATCCAGCAACTCCGGGGCACATCCAGGGGGCAAGTTCTTCAAAGGATCGATCTTCCGGCAGGTGTAAGGCAAACCTTTCGTCAACGACATGGTATTCGGCGTAACCACCGTCCACATCCCAGCCCGTGAACTTTGCGTTCTCACAGATGTTCTCCTTCCCTGCTCTGCAGTACTTACAGGTGCCACAGGCGTAGTTAAGCCAGGTAACCCCTGCCCTGTCTCCGATTTTAAACCTTTTCACGCCCTCACCGATTTCATCAACAATTCCGACTATTTCGTGGCCGGGTACGACCGGTCTTTTGTGCAGGGGGAGATCACCTTCAGCGATGTGGGCATCGGTTCTACAGACGCCGCAGGCAACAACTTTTATCCTGATCTGACCTGGTCCCGGGTGTGGGTCCGGGATTTCAACGAGTTTTAAAGGGTATTTTTCAACGGGTTTCTGTTCCTCTATGATCCATGCTTTCATGGCTATGAATTTAAAAGCTGGGGGCGGCGGCCGCTCTGCGGCCGCCGCCCCCAGCTTTTATCAATTCAACCCTCTAATCTACTTCCAGTCCCACTGGAGATGGACACCAAAGAGGGTCTTCGTTGTCTTATTCGCCTCTTTGTCTCCAACCTTGTCCGTGAACATGGAGAACTCAGGCTGAATGTAGAAGCTCTTCGTGAGATTCAGCTTGTAGTTTGCAAAGAGAACCATCTTCGTGGCCTTGTCTGTCTTCGTGCTGTCACCAACTGCCCATGCATCTTTAACTGGCTCGCTGGCAATGTCCATACCAAGACCGGCGGTGAAGAGACCCTTTCCGGCCTGTGCCATAACCTGGACAAAGCCACCCATTCCTGATGCGTTGTTAACCGTACCAGTGGTATCAACATAAGGTGCATGGTAGCCACCCTGACAGCAGTAGATAAACAGGTTGCTTCCATAGTATCCGTTCACGATCACCTTTGCGGGACCGAGCGGCAGACCGGCAAAGGCTGCAAGGGCGAATGTGGAAACTGTGAATGTGTCTGTGCTTTCCTCCGTGTAGGAGTTGTATGCAAAGCTAACATTGGCAGGACCAAAGGAGAAGGCCGCCTCAATCTTGGGCATCTTCACCTTTGTGTTACCACCTGTGAGAGCAACTGCCTTGGGCTCAACAATGGCAACCTTGGCAGGTCCTTTGCAGAATACAACTTCCCAGACCCTTCCACCGTAGAGTTTACCGTAACCGATTCCGGATAGATCATGATTCAGTCTCTGATTTGCAAACACGAAGTCGAGCACACTCCAGGTGTGTCCAAACTTCACCTTGCCCATAGGTGTGTTAATAAGTGCATAGGCATGCCTCAGACCCCATGAACCGGTATTGATGGCACCAGCAGAATGCCAGGCACCGTATGTGGCCTTTACCTCAAAATAGAGATAGCTACCGTCATCCATCACACCCTTGAGTCTGAACCTTGAGTTTCCGGGATCAACGATAGCAAAGCTCGTAACTGCATCAGTCGTGCCGACCTTTGTGGACATAAATGTCGGATCCACTCTGAAGCTACCGCTAAAGGACCATTTCATAGCCAGGGCTGGCCCTGCCACCAACATTGCTCCGAGTACTACACCCAGTACATACTTCCTCATATCTTATACCTCCTTTTGAGTGTTTTTCCTTTCATTTAAACCTCGTTTTACCCACCCTCTCCCCTCTCACAACAAGCACAGATTGCCTCGATTTCCTGATTACCTTCTCCGTCACTGACCCCATCAACACCCTTTTCAATCCTGAAAGCCCCCTGGTGGCCATCACGATCAGATCAACTTCTTCATCCTCCGCATACTCTAAAATCTTCCTTACAGGCTCCCCTGTATCCACAAAAATACTCGTCACAACACAACACCCCTCCTCGGTCAACTGCTTCGTCCATGCCTCAAGCTGATACCTCTCCCTCTCCCCCTCTGTGGAAATAAACTTGTCCACCTTCCACTTCAGGGTATCGGGCAGAGACTCCCTGTCTATCTTCGGAGTCTCAAGCACATAGAGGAGAGAGAGTCGGGCACCAAACTTTTCACTTATACTTGCGGCAACCTCGAGGGATTTCTTTGATCTCTCACTAAAATCGATGGGAGCAAGTACACTCTTGATTTTAAACTCCTCTTTAACAATGTAAACATGGGCAGGTGAATGGCGGGCAATCTTCTCGGTAACTGCACCAAGCTCAGCTATAATCCCGGGAACCTTCCTGTGGTAACCTATAACTATAAGGTCAGCGCCTGTCTCGTCCAGAAATTCAAGGATCTGATTCACAGGATGCCCCTGTCGAACGGCAATCGTGGGCTCCTTTCCCAGAACCTCCCTTGCCCTTTCAGAATATTTATGCAGTTCCTGCTGAGCATATTCACTTAAACTGGAATAAACTTCCTCCAGTTCTGACGGCTGTGCAAAGGTGCCCATCAGTTCACGGGGAAAAACCTTCTTCTCAAGAACATGCAGTAAGTACAGGTCGGAGCCGAACTTAGCAGCCAGATTTGAAGCAGTCTCGAGAACTTCAGGAGAGTAATCGGAGAGGTCGAGAGAGGCCACTATCTTTTTAAACACTTTTCACCTCCATTTTCATCGCTTATTTTATGAGGGTGTTACCGAAATTTCAAGATTTAATCGCATCGAAATGCCTCTATTCCCGTGATGTCCCTTCCCACTATAAGGGTCTGCATCTCATGCGTTCCCTCGTAAGTATAGACTGCTTCAAGATTTGCAGCATGACGCATACAGTTGAACTCGATACTTATACCGTTGGCCCCGAGTACACTCCTCGCCCTGCGGCAGATGTCAAGTGCCATTCTCACATTGTTCATTTTGGCAAGGGAAACCTGTGGATATCTCATCTTTCCGGAGTCCTTCAGCTGGGCGAGACGATAAACGAGTAGCTGTGCCTTTGTTATCTCGTTGAGCATTTCAACGAGATACATCTGGATCAGTTGATACCGCGCTATGGGTTTACCAAACTGGATTCTCTCCTTTGCGTATTGAAGGGCCTCTTCGTAGCATGCCATTGCGGCACCAACTGCCCCCCAGGCAATTCCGTAACGCGCCTGAGTGAGGCACATCAGGGGATGTCTGAGACTCTCCACTCCAGGAAGCCTGTTGGCTTCGGGCACCCTTACATCGTCGAGAACGATCTCCCCCGTTGCAGACGCCCTCAGACTGAGTTTCCCCTTAATCTCCGGGAAACTCACA
>JALSOY010000260.1 GCA_026986235.1 Caldifarciminota bacterium | reverse complement strand
CGTATAGTACACCATAACCTCGTTGTTATAAACCTCAACCTTCACCTTCTCCGAAATCCAGTTACCTTCCACATCGTAGATACTCAACTGGTAGGAATCAATTAAAAGTTTCTCTAAATTCCTCTGTTCCCTGTCTCTGTTTTCAATTTCAACTGGTATGAAAACTTCTGATTCTTTTCTCACATCCGGATCAGGTTCACCAAGCACACTGCTCCTGTAAAAATATGAAATACTCCCATCGTGCATCTCACCAAACCAGGCATCTTTTACATTTTCAGGTGTAATTCTCTCTATCACTATCTCTTCATTTCCCCGGATAGCGACAACATCAACTTCAATCGGGAGAAGAATAAAAACCTTTTTTTTGCTCTTTCCTGCAATCACAATGGGATTATCAAACTTCACGAGCACAGGTCTATCAAGGTACGAAGGAGACATACTGATTTCGTAATTCTCAAGGTCGTAAATAAGATACTTCGATCTGATGGGTTCCTTCCCCCTTTTTACATCAACCCTGTAAACACCCCCTCCTATTTTGCTGATTTCAACAGTATGGTTGTTTACCTCAATTTTGCTGTAGCCGTCTTTCATGGTGTTACGGCCAGAAATCTCGGGACACCGCCGCGAAGGACCTTGATAATTATGGGCTTACCGTAGTCAGAATAAATCTTTTTCGCCTTTCTGAAATCGCCTATGTCTTCAATTTCGAATTTTCCCACCTTTCTCACAACATCTCCAACGCGGATACCGGCATCAGATGCCTTCCCCTCGGGATCAACTTCTATAACTACGACGCCTTTTTTAGCTTTTATACCCAGCTTCCTGGCCTCATCGGAACCTGCGTCAACAACGGTCATACCCAGCCAGCTGACCTTACTACCTTCCTCTCCGCCGAGGCGGGCAACCATTTCCTCCGGGTACTTGGCAAGTCTGGCCGTCAGGGTCCTCTCCCTGCCATCTTCACCTATAACTTTTATCTTTACCTTTGTCCCGGGGGGTGTTTCCGCAACCATCAGGCGAAAGCTTTCGACATCGGTCACCTTTTTCCCGTTGAACTCTATAATTACATCACCCTCTTTCAGCCCGGCCTTCTCCGCCGGAGTATCTTTTTCCACCTTTGCGACCAGTACTCCCTCGGGCTTCTCAAGGCCGTATGCTTTTGCGAGTTCAGGAGTGAGGGGCTGAGGAAGGATACCGAGGTACCCTCTCTCAATTTTACCTATATTTATGAGCTGATCCGCTATGTGTTTGGCAAGGTTTATGGGAATGGCAAATCCAATACCCACGAAACCGCCGGAGGGTGATGTTATAGCAGAATTTACGCCTATAACTTCCCCCTTTATGTTCACAAGAGGGCCACCGGAGTTTCCGGGATTTATCGCAGCGTCTGTCTGGATAAAGTTTTGATAAACAGGTCCTTCTGGAATGTTCAGCCCACTTCTACCCTTGGCTGATATGACTCCCACAGTTACGGTTCTATCGAACCCGAAGGGGTTTCCCACGGCAATCGCCCAGTCTCCCACCTTTATCCTGTCTGAATCACCGAGTTTTGCCACGGGTAAATCCTCTCCTGGAGCCTTGATCTTTATCACTGCAATGTCCGTAAGAGGATCTTTGCCCACAACTTCGACATCGTCACCTGTTATTTCGGTTTTGTCCGACAGCTTCACGATAATCTTGTCTGCATTCCTTATCACATGGTTGTTGGTCATAATGTAGTAGTAGTCACCGTCCCTTTTGAAAATGAATCCAGACCCCAAACTCCTCTGTTTTTCAGGAAAAGGAGGATGAAACTGTTCAAAAAACTTTTTGAAAAACTCGTCAAAAGGCGTGCCTCCGAAGTCAAATTCTTTATCAGGTGCCTTTATGATCCTTTCAGTTGAAATATTCACAACAGTGGGCATTATCTCTTCTGCAACCTTTACAAAAGGTGACTCACCCTCTTCGTTCACGAGTGAAGGTGCGGCACTGGCCGTTTCCGCTGCGTGGAACCTCGCTGTGATAACGGCCCCTGCAATTATTCCAAGCAGGAAGACCAGGGCAACCATTCCGTAAAGTCTAATCTTTGTTCTCATTTTAAACACCTCCTCAATAAAAGTTACCTATCTGCAGGTGCGTCGTCCACCTGCCGCCGTTGTTTTCAAGTCCATACCCGAGGTCAACTCCAAGGACCCCGAGCATGGGTACCTCCATTCTGAAACCAAATCCAACCGATGTCTTCATGTTGAATGGATCAGCCTCGTTAATTGTTCTCCACGCATCCCCGGCTTCAGCAAAAATCAATCCGTAGATCCTGTCGTTAAACCTGTATCTTTCCTCGAATGTGGCAATCAAAAACTCCCTTCCTCCAACATTGTAGCCGCCCACCCGGGGACCAACACTCCTCGAAGAGTAACCCCTGAGACCGTAAGGCCCCACATCTCCGAGGAAAAACCTTTCGTAGAAGGGCACATCCATTGGATTGTAAATGCCGGTAACGAAACCCGTGAAAATACGGAACACGGATACAAATTTCTCGCTATGGTTGGGTATGTACTGAACATACTCAAAAAGGTGCTTGTGGAAGTGAACCTCTCCTTTAAAATCACTGAGCAGCCTGAGCATCTCAATCCCCAGGTTTAAAATCGGTAGATACCTGAGATTTTCATACCTTATTGGACCACCTACAAGCTGGAATGTATAACTGAACTTGTGCCCCTGAACGGCATTGTAAACCCTGTCTCTGGTATCCCATGTAAGCCTTGTTGTAAACTCTGATGTAAACAGGGGTGATTTCTCGTACCATGTTCTGTAAACCGGCAGGTTGAGAAGACCTTCAGCTATGTTGTAAACCGAGGTCTTCTCCATCTTGTAGGTTACAGTGAATCTCCAGTAGTCGTTCCAGAGCGGCCTTCCGTATGTTACACTTCCCCCGGACCTCGCATAGGTATAGTCAGGATAGTTGTCGGAAACAGAGTAAATACTGAATCCAACGAGATTTGGAGTTCCTTTATACCAGGGCTCTGTAAAGGAAAACGATATGTTACGACGATTACCCCCGTACTCAACCAGCATGGATATGTCCTGACCCCTGCCAAAGAAGTTGGGCTCCTTTAGATTGAAAGAGAGGAATACTCCCGTGGCCTGGGAATAATTAGCTCCCATACCCACCTGACCCGTGGATTTCTCCTTTACATGGAAGTTTATGTCGATGTAATTGGAATCAGGCGTGGGAGAGAAGTCAAGAGTGACATTCTCAAAGTAGTTCAGATAGTAGAGGTCACGCTGGGACTTTATGGCAAGTGCCCTGGAAAAGTAGTTCCCCGGAATGAGGTCAATTTCCCTCCTTATTACCCTGTCGTATGTTTTGGTGTTGCCCGTAATGTTAACGAGTCTGATCCTTACCCTGTGTCCTTCGTGGATCTTCAATGTAAGATCAATTATCGAATCTTCCCTGATTTGCTGAAGTGGTATCACATTGATGTAAAGAAATCCCGAGTCACTGTATATCTCCGATATCCCTTCGATACTTTTCTCAAGGGCTTTCTGAGAAAACGGCTCACCCGGTTTGATTTTCACCTTCCTCAGTATCACACTGTCAGGATAAACTCTGTTGCCGGTAATGTCGTAATTTCCAAAGATAAACTTTTTCCCCTCGGTGATGTAAACCGTGATGTAAAGCCACTTATCGTCGTAATCCATTTTAACGGAGTCTATTCTGGCATCAGGAAAACCGTTGTTCCTGTACTTTTCAAGGATCTTCGAAAGGTCCTCTTCCCATTTATCCTCTTCAAACTTACCGGAATGGAGAAAGGATTTTTTGTGGGTCTTCAGCTTCTTAAGGAGAAATTTCGTGGTCATGTATCGGTTACCCACAAATCTGATCTCTTTTATCCTGTACTTCTTACCCTCTTTTATGGTAAATTCCACCGTGGCATGCCCGAGGGAATCCACACCTTCAATTTTCACCTCAACATGTGCCCTCATGTATCCCTTTTTGAAATAGAGCTCTTTTATCTTTTCTTTCCACAGGAAAATACGGTAGTCTGAGACGGGGATACCTTTTCTGAGTCCGAGGCTGTCTTTGAGCACCTTTGACTTCAGTTTTTTGTTACCAGAAAACGACCATTTCCAGAGAATGGGATTTTCCGTCACTTTAAAGATGAGTTCAGAGCCACCGGATTTGAGTGGTACTTCATAAACTTCCACATAGTCGTAGAATTCACCCTGAACGAGGCGTTTTACCGTGCGTGAAATGGTCTTAAGGGACGCAAAGGAACCGGGAATAATGGGAATTGAGGATTTGAGGGCTTGCGGTGTTGTCCACCGCAAGCCCTCAAATCCTATTTTTTCAACCTTAATACCCGCCTGTGCGACGAGCAAGATGAGAAGAACAGGTTTTATCAATCTGATTTAACCTCCCTCTGCCACCCCCACTACGCTGGACGATCTGAAACCCAGCTCGTCCCTCTCCTGATCGTAATAAACTATCACCGTCTCCCCTTCCTTTATCTTCCCCTGGAGGAGTACCTCGGATAACGGCTCCTCCACATACTTCCTTATAACGCGCCTTAAGGGTCTTGCTCCAAACTCCTCGTCGTAACCCTTCTCCGCAAGAAATTCCTTTGCCTCCGGCTCCAGTACCACCGTTATCTTCTTCTCCTTTAACCTATCCTGAAGCTCACCTATCAGAATGTCCACTATCCTCTTAATGTGTTCCTTATTGAGTCTCCTGAAGATTATGACCTCGTCAATCCTGTTCAAAAACTCCGGAGGCACGATCCTTTTTAGCTCGGACATGAGAAACTCTTTCATGGATCTATAATCTGCAACCTCACGATCCTCCTGCTTGAACCCCAGTCCATGGGCTTTCTTGAGATGCTTTGTCCCAATGTTCGATGTGAGAATAATAACCGTGTTTCTGAAATTTATCTTCCGACCGTAACTGTCTGTAAGCATCCCCTCTTCGAGTATCTGAAGAAGAATGTGGTAAACATCGGGATGTGCCTTCTCAAACTCGTCAAAGAGGACAACGGAGTATGGTTTTCTCCTCACCTTTTCCGTTAGCTGGCCTCCCTGCTCGTAACCGACATAACCGGGAGGTGCACCTATGAGCCTGGAGACATTGAACCTCTCCATGTACTCTGACATGTTGATCTCAATCAGAGCATCCTCAGATCCAAAGAGGAATTCTGCCAGCACTTTTGCAAGTTCAGTTTTCCCAACTCCTGTGGGACCGAGGAAAATAAAGGATCCAATGGGCCTTCTTGGGTCCTTGATGCCGGCCCTCGATCTTCTGATGGCTCTGGCAAGCGCCTCGATGGCCTCGTCCTGACCGATGATCTTCTTTTTGAGTTCACTTTCCATGTTAAGGAGTCTGATCTGCTCTGTCTGTGCAAGCCTTGAAAGGGGTATCCCTGTCCACCTGGACACCACCTCTGCCACATGATCCACGGTTACCGTCTGATAGTCTTCAAGACTCTGTAACATCCTCTTCCTCTCTGCAATCTTCTTCTCCAGCACCTTTTCTCTATCCCTCAGCTTTGCCGCCTTTTCAAACTCCTGGTTGTCAATGGCCCTCTCTTTCAGGTGTCTCGTTTCCTCAAGCTCGTCTTTCAAGCGATCGAGGATCTCGTCGGAGGCCTTTGAGGATAGTTTCACCTTTGCACCTGCCTCATCGAGTACATCTATAGCCTTATCCGGCAGGTACCTGTCCGTAATATATCTGTCGGCAAGCTTTGCAGCTGCTTCCAGCGCCTCCTCTGTATATTTCACGCCGTGGAACGATTCGTACTTTTCTTTAAGGCCCCTAAGGATATCAATTGTTTCCTGAATGGATGGTGGCTCAACAATAACAGGCTGGAATCTTCTCTCAAGAGCGCCATCCTTTTCAATGTACTTGCGGTACTCCTCCAGGGTGGTGGCGCCGATGACCTGTATCTGCCCCCTTGCAAGGGCAGGTTTCAACATGTTGGATGCGTCAATTGCACCCTCGGCCGCCCCGGCTCCAATAACGGTATGAAGCTCGTCAATAAAGAGGATAACATCAGGGGCTCCTGCTGCCTCGTTTACAATGGCCTTGAGCCTTTCTTCAAACTGACCCCTGTACTTCGTCCCGGCGACAACAGCCGCAAGGTCAAGGGCAAGGATTCTTTTATCGAGCAGAGCATCCGGAACCTTGCCCTCCACTATCCGCTGGGCAAGTCCTTCCACAATTGCCGTCTTTCCAACTCCCGGCTCCCCGATGAGAACCGGGTTGTTCTTCTTCCTCCTCGAAAGAATCTGGATGACACGCTCGATCTCCTTTTCCCTGCCTATCAC
>JALSOY010000259.1 GCA_026986235.1 Caldifarciminota bacterium | reverse complement strand
AAGCATACTTGCAGCGTCAGAAAGGGCTTCAGGTGGATTTGGGTGAGTCTCAATGAATATGGCATCAATTCCAGCGCCCACACCCGCCCTTGCAAGAGGTTCGATAAATTCCGGCTGACCGCCCCTTGGATCAGACGAAGGTATCCCGTAAACTCTGACGGTATGGGTTACATCAAACACCACAGGGTAACCCGTTTTCTGCATTATTCTAAAGGACCTCATGTCAACAACGAGGTTGTGGTATCCAAAAGAAGTACCGCGCTCGGTCAAAAGAATGTTGCGGTTTCCAGTTGACTCAATCTTTCCAACGATATTCTTTACATCCTGCGGGGCAAGAAATTGACCCTTTTTCACATTCACCACCTTCCCTGTCTTCGCCACCTCCAGAGTCAAACGGGTCTGCATGGATAAAAATGCCGGTATCTGAATAACATCGAGCACTTCAGCCGCAATCGGTACCTCGTCGGGATAATGGACATCAGAAAGGACGGGTATCCCAAATGTTTCTTTAACCTTCCTCAGAATTTTAGTTCCCTCCACAACTCCCGGTCCATAGTAGTTTCTCACGCTGGATCTATTGTCCTTCGCATAGGATGACTTGAATATAAATCCGATACCGAGGTCGTCGGTAATCTTTTTTATCTCTTCTGCCACCTGCATAACGAGTTTTTCTGACTCAATAACACACGGACCGGCAATCAGCGCAAGGGGTTTGCCTCCACCAATTTCAACATTTCCAATCTTTATCACTTTCGTCTTAACCATAGTGCTTTTAAGATATGCCAAAATCCCTTCCCATTCAATATCAGAAAAATTAAGCCCTCCCCCGGGCGGAGGGCTACCCGGAAAGAGGGGCTCTGGAATCCTCCTGCCTGCAATTTACCTGACTTATTATGCAAAAATTCCGCCACAAGGGAATCGGTTATTTGACACCGTTTTGAGCACCTGTAAATCAGTTATGTATTCCCATTCCGGGACTAAACTTTCCCTTTTGAGACCTCTCGTTCACGCATATCCCTGGGCTTCAATTTTTCTCCTCGTGTCCCCCTTATTGTGAAGGGGGATTCCTCCTCCCTTAAAATCCCCCTTGGAGAAGGGGGAGACAGGGGGCTTGCCTTAATTAAGTGTCAGGCGTAAATTTTGACACTATGGCGAGAAAGAGTAGCTTTGTTGATATTGCAAAAATTAGAGTGCGTGCGGGCAAAGGTGGTGACGGCATAATACACTTCCGGAGGGAAAAGTATGTTCCCAGAGGAGGGCCCGATGGAGGTGACGGCGGTCCTGGAGGCAGTGTCTTTCTCGTTGGAGAAAGGTCTCTTAAAACTCTCCTGGACTTTAAATATAAAAAGGTCTTCGAGGCCGAAAACGGAAAAAACGGTGGACCGTCGAGAAAAACCGGCAGAAAAGGTAGAGATGTTTTCATAAAAGTTCCCCTTGGAACAGTCGTTAAGGATGAGATTACAGGTGAGGTCCTGGGTGAGGTGGTTCATCATGGTCAGAAACTCCTCGTTGCCCGTGGAGGCAGAGGAGGTAAAGGCAACGCAAGATTCGCCACACCCACACTCAGGGCCCCAAGAATCCGGGAACAGGGTGAAGAGGGTGAAGAGAGGTTTCTTTTACTTGAACTTAAGCTGATAGCAGATGTTGGCCTTGTAGGATACCCAAACGCAGGTAAAACAACCCTGTTAAAGGCGCTTTCTGGCTCATCTGGAAGAATAGCCCCTTATCCTTTTACCACACTCACACCCAACCTTGGAATGGTTAAGGACCCCGATGATACAGTTTTCGCCGTCGTTGATATTCCGGGAATTATTGATGGTGCTCACAGAGGCAAAGGACTTGGCCTTCAGTTTTTGAGGCACATCGAAAGAACCAGATTACTGCTATTTGTCATTGACGCCACCTCGGATGACCCCGTGAAAGATTACCACGCTTTAGTGGAAGAGATACGACTTTATAAACCTGAGATACTTGAAAAGCCACAGATTGTGGCTCTTAACAAGATCGACCTTGTAGATAATTTGGACTTTAAGCTTAATGATACTGATGTTTACCGGATCTCTGCTTTGAAGGGTATCGGAATTGAAGAACTGAAGGGAGGCATCAGGAAATGGCTAAAAAAGGTGGAAAGCCCCAGGAACTAACAGTTGAAATGTTGCTTAAGTCACGAAATATCCTTGACAGACTACACGCTGTCGAGATTCTGAAAGAAAAAAGGGATGTAGACAGGCTTTTTCAGCTCCTCTATTCAGAGAGCTGGCATGTGAGAGAAAAAGCGGCAGAAGCTCTTTGTGAATGGGGAAGTGAAATCGAGGCCAGGACGATCCCCCTCCTCGATGAAAAGTTCTGGTATGTCCGCTCTGTAGCAGCCTTCATCCTCGGTAATGTAGGAACGGAAAAGTCAATTGAAAGCCTCAAAAGACACCTCAGGGAAAAGAACGAGCCTGTAAGGATTGAGTCGGCGAAAGCCCTTGCAAAAATTAAAATCCGGAAACCTGAACTCTCTGAAAAACTCTCTGAAGAGGACCTGAAATTGATTGAAGAAAATTTAAAAATAGCGCGGGAAAACGAACTTCTTGAAAAATTAAAAGAGGGAGAGTAACTCATGTGTGACATTGTGAAGATATTACCGGAAATCGATCTAATCAAGGATGGGGAACTGAGAAAAAAGGTTATTGAAACATGGGAAGAGGCAATTGAACTTGGTGGATGGAGTTGCGAAGACCTCGATAAAATTCCTTTCACTCTCCTGATACCGGAAACTGATATCTCCATAGTGGATCATACGAGGGCAGTAACGCGAACGGCGCTCGCCATGGCGAGAGAACTAAAAAATTCCTACGGAGATAGTATCGACATAAATTTTGACCACCTGATTGCCGGCGCTCTCCTGCACGATGTTGGAAAACTTCTCGAATATGGTCGATCCGACGGTAAGGTGGGCAAAAGTTATGCAGGAAAACTCATAAGACATCCCGTTTCCGGAGCCGCCCTCGCATTCAAACACCGACTACCCGTTGAAGTTCAGAACATGATAGCAGCCCATTCAAAAGAGGGAGATTTTGTCAAAAGGAGACCGGAAACCATCATCATCTATCACGCAGATTTTACAAACTTTGAACCATTCAGGGATTAGATCATGGCAGGAAAAACATTTGCTCAAAAAATCCTCGGTAAAAAGGCAGGGAAAGATGTTGTCCCCGGTGAAATCGTCACCATTTCACCGGACTTCGTGATGTCACACGATAACACTGCGGCAATCTACCTGAACTTCAAAAAACTCGGAGTGGATAAGGTTAAAGACCCGGACAAGATCGTCATCGTACTTGACCATGTGGTCCCACCATCAACGGAGGCTTATGCAAAGAATCACAAGACTATAAGGGAATTTGTTAAGAGCCAGGGAATCAGACACTTTTACGACATCAATACCAGAGGAGGAATCTGCCACCAGGTCCTTTCAGAGAAGGGATACGCACTCCCCGGGACCGTTATTCTCGGCGCAGACTCTCACACGACGACATACGGTGCCTTTGGTGCCTTCTCCGCCGGGATAGGTCGTAGCGAGGTCGCCGTTCTCTGGGCAACCGATGAAATATGGCTTATGGTTCCTGAAACCATCAAAATTGAGATAAAGGGGGAAATTCCATTCGGCGTTTTTGCTAAAGACATCATGCTTTTCATCATCGGACAGCTTGGTGCGGATTATGCCACCTACAAAGCGGTGGAATTTTCCGGTCCTGTGATAAAAGAGCTCTCCATCGCCTCCAGGATGGTTTTCTCCAACATGGCCGTTGAAATGGGAGCCAAGGCCGGCTACATTGAACCTGACGAGAAAACGCTGAACTTTGTAAAACCAATAGCAAAAAAGGAGTTTGAAGTCGTTAAATCTGATCCCGACGCAGACTTTGAAGAGGTCCTCGAGTTCGACATAAGCGGAATTGAGCCTCAGGTAGCTTTCCCCCATACGGTTGACAATGTGCACCCGGTTTCCGATGCCAGTGATGTGAAGGTAAACCAGGTGTTCATAGGTACATGCACAAACGGAAGGCTCGAAGACCTTGAAATTGTCAGAAAAATTGTAAAGGGCAGGAAGATCAAGGAAGGTGTGAGAGGTCTCGTATTCCCTGCCTCCTGGGAAGTTTACTTCGATGCAATGAAGAAAGGCATCCTGTACGACATTGCAGAATCAGGGTTCATCATCATGAATCCCGGATGTGGACCTTGCCTCGGCGCTCATCAGGGTGTCATGGCCCCAGGTGAGGTGACGGTTTCAACGGCTAACAGAAATTTCAAAGGTAGAATGGGATCGAGAGATGCATTCATTTACCTCGCAAGTCCCGCCACTGCAGCAGCATCGGCCCTCGAAGGCAGGATAACGGACCCGAGAAAGTATCTCGAATGAACATCTTTGATGTAGCAGGCCCGATTACCCTGGGCCCTTCAAGCTCTCACACTGCCGGCATCATCAGGATAGGCAACATATTCAGAAAACTCATAAAGGGCAACTTAAGACGCGTGGATATTACATTCTACGGATCCCTCGCTGAAACATTCTTCGGACACAGATCACATCTTGCCATCATGGGAGGAATACTCGGCTTCAAAGAGTCGGATGAAAGGGTGAAAAATTCGTTCAAATACGCCAAAGACAAGGGGTTAATTTTCAACTTCGATGTGGACAGAGAATTTAATCCACCGCATCCCGTTTCCCTGAAAATAGAGGGTGAAAGTGACCTGGAAAGACTCGAGGTGCTGGGAGTTTCCCCGGGTGGAGGAGTGGCAGAAATCAGGAAATTGTGGGGATTCCCAGTTGTCATCAGAAGTGGAACCAACACTGTCCTCGTGCTCCACAGAGATACACCTGGACTGCTTTCAAAAATTGCAGGTCGGGTCTTTGCCTTCGGCATCAACATCGGGACAGCACACCTTACAAGGCTCAAAAGAGGTGGTGACGCTATCCTCGTACTGGAACTCGACGATCCCATAGATGAAAGACTGGTGAGAGTCATCGAAAGAATTGAAGGTGTAACCAGGGTAAGGACGGTGGAGAGCGTATGAACAGTATTGAAGAAATCGTGAAAGAGGCAGAGAGTTCGAGCTTTTTTGATGTGGTGCTTAAAAAGAATTCCGAACTCACCGGCAAAACACCCGACGATACCGTTGAGTTTTTCAAAAAAATCTGGTTTACCATGAAAGATTCCCTCAGAAGAGCATTATCTCCGGAATTTAAGAGTTCTGCCATTCTTGTGAAAGGGGACGGGAAGAGATTTTTAGGAAGTGAGGGTCTATTTCTTTCACCTGTTGTAAAAAAGGCAGTTGGATATGCGATGGTTATAGGGGAGGCCAATGCATCCATGTGCAGGATAGTGGCGTTTCCCACAGCGGGTGCCTCCGGTACGGTTCCCGGTGTTTTAATCGCCTATCAGGAAGAGTTTGGGGAGAGAGATGAGAGGATGATAGAGGGGTTGGTAGTTGCTTCAGGTGTGGGTGCAGTGATAGGGAACAGGGCGACACTTTCAGGCGCAGAAGGGGGTTGTCAGGCGGAGTGTGGGGCGGCGGCCGCCATGGCGGCCGCCGCCCTCGTTCATCTTAACAACGGCTCACCTTCCATGATTCAGCACGCCGTGGCCATTGCACTCAAAAACATTATGGGCCTCGTGTGTGACCCCGTCGCCGGACTCGTCGAAGTCCCCTGCATAAAACGAAACGCAATGGCCGCCAGCCTCGCATTCCTCTCCTCAGAACTCGCACTCTCAGGAATCAAAAGTGTAATCCCGGCTGACGAAGTCATAGACGCCATGGGAAATGTCGGAAGAAAACTCCCGGAAGAACTCAGAGAAACTGCCCTCGGTGGTGTGGCCGCTACCCCCACTGGAAGAAGAATCGCAAAGAAGCTCACCCGAATGAGAAATAAGTTCCTGAAAAACTCTAAATCAGATTGAATTCAAAAACCTCGGGAAGCTGGTTGTAGATCAACACCGCTGTCTCATTGAGACCAAATTTTTCCAGAAACTCTTCTATCACCCGATTACCTCCTTCAACCAGTAGAGGAGCAAGGTAGCGGGGTTTAATTTTTTTAAGGAATTGTACGACGAGAGCGTTTTCCCCCTGAGTTACAGGAAGTATTGCAAAATCAAGTCTTCTTGAAAAATAACCCCCGAGGTCTGTAATAACCTCCTCAATCCTTTTGCCTGCCTTCTGGAAAAATTGTGAGGTGGCGTAAAAAAATCTGTACTTTCCCTTCCTGATCAGTACAGAATAGGATTTTTTATCGAGTGAATACAATGTTAGTTCCAGGTCCTCATTTATTTTTTGAACTTCTTTAAATCTCTCTGGATCCGAAAAGATCCGGGAAATTGTGAATATTTTTGCATCAGGAAGGCCGGGCGTAAGGCCACTGTTTA
>JALSOY010000258.1 GCA_026986235.1 Caldifarciminota bacterium | reverse complement strand
TTATCAACCATTTCGTACCTTGTTATTTTCTGCACCACAGTTGCAAGCTGGGTCTCATTCTGGACGCTCAATCTACCGATGTAAACATCGGGGAAGTAGTCGTCACCTTCGAGGGTCGTGTAATAGAGATCAGTTGCAGGATTTCCAGAGGCCTGTCCTGTCCAGTTGGGGATCTGCTCAACATCACCGACAAGCTGTACAAATGTCAGATTGCGTGTGGGGTCGTCGTAAATCTGCTGTATGTAGTTCTTTATGTCATCTGTCGTCGATCCGGTCTGTGAAAGTGTTGCGACTATGGTTCTGTAACCCTGGAATTTCTTGAGATCAACGAGAGGAGCGATATCATCTGCCCAGTTGTCAGGGACTATGAAAAGGTAATCAACGGGAAGAGTGAGAGCAGGTTTTCCACCTTCAAATATTCCGTAATTCAGGACGGTTTTTCTGATCTTTCTCTCAAAGGCGGGCGTATAGTGGTGATATATACGGTTTCTCGTCTCTCCTATGTTACCACCCTCGAATGTGAGTCTAATGTCAAGTGCGTGTGTGTATCGAATTTCACCTGTGGCAGGATTGTAGGAGATGGGATAAATGGTTACACTTACGAGCCTGTGTCCACGCAGAATCCCGGCTTCTTTTACGACCACAAACCTTTCGGGGTAAAATGCATTTGTGGCATAGAAATCTTCGTCTATCTGGAACTTCACATCAGGATCTGGAATCTTTGGAATCGAGGGTTGTACCGGTTTTATTCTGGTTGTAATGAACATACTACCTTCTTTTCTATCCAGGATGTCAACTTTTACACTTGCGCCTGCTGGAACTTCTATAAGTTTCGTAATTGCGGGGAGGGCGGGCCTGCCTATCTCAGTTGTGTAGCCGTAGTCGCCGATTTTCAGGACGGCGAAGTCACCTTTTTCTGTAGATTCTGTTGTTATATCCACTCCGGGGACCACGACCCTGATTTCAAGGCCTGTGGGAGTGGATGACATTGCCTTTACCTCCACATTATCATGTGAACCGGTAAAGGCTATGTACTTACCGTTTACCATCCCGAACCCCAGAATCAGGGCCAGGATGAGTTTTTGATACTTCATACTGCACTACCTCCTCATTTTGTTACCTACTACGATTATTTTTCTTACCTTACTCACCCCTTCTGCCTGTATTTTTACGAAATACAGGCCGGAAGAGACTTTTCTTCCCCTGGAATTTTTAAGATCCCAGTAAACACTGTGTAATCCAGGAGCTGCGTTTTTCATGTCCATCGTTTTAACGAGCTTACCTGATATATCATAAATTTTAATACTGACAGAGCTCGTCTTGAACAGGCTAAAGGATATGGTTGCCCTGTGAGAGGCAGTGTTTGGATACACATCGAAGGAGATTTTTTCAGGAGACGGGTTTTGCTCACTTATTCCAACATTGAGGGTAGTTGTAAATAGAATTGCCCTTCCGTCTGCCGGGCCGGAAACGGTGACACCACCTGTTCCGTTGTACCAGTACTGAAGAGCATCTGCCTCAGATGGATTCTCTATGCCTATGGTTGCAGATCCGGCATCAGGTACATGCTGATACTGAAAGAGTATCAAACCGTCCCCTGTGGGTGTCGGATGATATGAAGGATCGTAGAAAATCACCTCGAATGTATAGGGCTGGCTTCCACCGTAATGAGGAACACCACTCCATTCAACGATGAATCTGTGATTTTCAGAGTCATAATGATAGTAGACTTCTCCGTTTGAAGAAGGATTGAGGTCGTCCCAGAGGGGTGCTACCATGATCGTCCCGTCTGAGTAAGGTAATGAATGGTTTGAAAAGGAAGTTGTGTTTGAAGATCCCATGGCAATAAAACCGTTGGAGCAGACTGAGATTCTCGAGTAGGCACTTCCGTAATAGGTGAAGTTGAAGGGCAGGTTTACCTGCCTTATGTCGTCGTCGCCCAGGCCAAGGGGTGTCCCGATACCTGAAATTTCCAGCCATGAGAATACAGGATGGATCTCTACCAGGGTGTCTGTATTTTCAACTGCATAGTACCCGTAGTTATCGGGACCCGTGGGATCTACTGCCGTGAGGACTCCGATGTCAAAGGTCCTCACCACGGTGCGCGTAAAGTTACTGTAAGCAAGATTAAACACGAGTGAGTCTTGATGGGCTCTCGGGCAAGTGGAGCTTACACTCATGGTAATCGTGTCTGTAATTGTGGCTTCTGGTGCAATATTACCGAAGCTGATGGTATCTACGGAGAGGTTCAGGAAGGAATCTCCCGGTACGACGACGCATACAAAATTTGCTGCCGTATCGAGACCGGAGTTGGCAAGGGTGAAGATTACATTGACTGATTCACCTGGATCAGGTACACCGTTACCATTTCCCTGAGAGTCGTCAATGGTAAAGTTTATTACATCCACATAGGGGCCGGAGGGACGGGCGGACTGGACTGCGTCAAGGTCAAAGCCTGGATTTGGGGCACTTTCACTCCCGTCTCCGTCATCCACGATTTTGATGTAGCGGTAACTACCTGCAAAGGTGAACTCCTGAGTTCCACTTCCGTTTCCGATCAGATTCCACGGCCCGTTCCAGTTATTTGAGCCATAAACGGTGTACCCTTCGTCTGGATTTCCATCGTCTCCCTCGTAAACTTTGAGATAACCATTTGCGACTCCAAGGAGGCCGAGGTCGAGTACAACATAACCCCCAATTCCCAGGTAATAGAAGTTACCGTCGTTTTCTCCAAGCATATTTCCAACGAGAAATGTATCAACAGTGATTCTTGAGTAGTTACTTGCGTTGACGAAGACCTCCACGGGCTTGAAAGCGAATTTTCCTCCTCCAGGGGTCAGATAAACATTGATCGTGGTAAGAGAATCTTCGTAAACTGTAACATTCGAAATGGTTTTTGGCTGGTAACCGTTGGCCTCGACCCTGAGGGTGTAGGTTCCGGGCAACAGTGGTTTTACGAAATCCCCCGTTATTCTGTCCGTATATGCAGGCCAGCGTATTCCCTCGACATATATACGGGCCTCTTTGATGGTGTCTCCTGTTGTGGAGTCGATAACGAATCCTCCGATACCCTGACCCGCTTTGAGAAGAATCATGTTTATGGCACCACGGTTCAAAAGGGCAACAGAATCAATAAGGGACGCAGGAGGATTGTATCCGGTACCCCACACTTCGATGGTTATGTCTATGTCAGAGTCTATGCCATAGGAGTAATCGTTGAGGTCTCCCCTCGTCTGATACCAGTCATAACCCTCCGTAACAGGGTATCCTGTGGAGTCCCCATATCTCACGGATACATCGTAGATAAACGGATTATCTTCGCACCTTACAGGCGTGTAGTTCCAGGGATAGTTAACATAAAAGGCACCGCTATGGAATGTCAGAGAAAGGACGAAGTTGTGAAGCTGGGAAAATTCATACATTGCCTGTGTCTCAGGCTGTGAATAGGGTCTTGGACTGCTACCTTCTCCGTCCCACATATAGCCGTAGTCCCTGTTTAGATCCACATCGTTTGCGTTTCTTCTGGTAGATGCAACATAACCGTCAGGATTAAAGATGGGGATTATCCATATCTCCCTTTCATTGACCATTTTTGTAACGAATGGGTCAATTCCGTAGTTTTCGAGGAGGTAAGGGGCGTATGCCATTAAAACCTCGCCGGAGATCTGCTCGTTACCGTGGTGCACACCCACGAGTCTGACCTCAGGTTCAAACTCCTCCAGATGGGGATTGTCTGAAATCTTCATGGCAAGTATGGGCCTGCCCTGAGAGCTAAAACCTATAGTATCGAGCAGGCAGATGCTGGAGTATTGAACTACAAGGGACTCGAATTCGGCAACGAATTGGGAAAATGTATGGTAGCCTGGAGGAAGCTTGGTCTTCACCGTGTCGTAGTCAACGACTACCTTAAAAGAGTATCCAAGAGACCTGAGGTACTGTCCGTCGTCGTAAACGAGAAGCTTCAGGGTATTGTCTCTGGAGAGGTCCACTATGTCGTACTTTTTACTTATAAGATGGGTGTGTTTGCGATTGAAGTTTTTTACTATGACGAGTTTCTCTCCGAAGAGGGAACCCGCCATAAGTATGGTTAGCAGAAGAACTTTCTTCATCTGGCACTGCCTCCTTTTTCAAAAAAATAAAGACCATACTTTAATGCTCTCCATTCCAACTTTCAAGGAAACCGGCTTTTACCGATCTATTCAGCGGCTGCTCCTATAAACTGGAGGTTCGCCAGGTCACGATAAAGTTTACACCTTCTGTAAAGTTCTTCGTGTGTCCCCATGTCCATGATTTTTCCCCTGTTCACCACAATTATCCTGTCAGCATTCAAAACGGTGGATAATCTGTGGGCGATTATCAGTGATGTTCTACCTTCCAGAAGTTCGTCGAGGGCCTTTTTTATCATCTCTTCAGAGTAGGAATCGAGGGAAGATGTGGCCTCGTCTAAAATGAGAATTTCAGGGTCTCTCAAAATAGCGCGGGCGATGGCTATCCTCTGCCTTTCACCACCTGAAATCCTTATACCCCTTTCACCAATCAGGGTGTCATACTTTTCAGGGAGGTTCATAACAAAGTCGTGCACATGGGCTTTCTTTGCAGCCTCAATTACATCGTCCAAAGAGGCATCTGGTCTGGCGTATGCGATGTTTTCAAAGATCGTTCCATCAAAAAGGAAGGTTTCCTGAGGAACCACGGCAATTTTTCTACGATAACTTTTTAACTCGTACTCCCTTATGTCTATGTCGTCGATGGCGATCCTTCCTTTTGTCGGCTCGTAGAATCTCAAAAGCAAGTCTGCTATCGTGCTTTTGCCTGCACCTGATGGCCCTACGAGTGCAACTTTTTCCCCTCTCTTTATTTCAAAACTTACATCCTGCAAAGCCCACTTTTTCCTGTCGTAAGTGAAGTAAACACCATCATAACGGATGGATTTTCTCAATTTTTCAAACCTGATTTTTCTCCCTGTGACGAGTCCGGGCTCCGGTTCTGCGTCAAGGATTTCAAAAAGTCTCCACATGGAGGCTATTCCCTGCTGAAGTATCAGATTCGCCTGTGTAACTCTTTTTAACGGACTCATCATGGAAAGTGATGCTGCCAGAAAGACGAAAAACTTTTCCGGGGAGAGAGTATGATACTGAAAAATCAATCTTGCGCTGATGAAAAGTATAAGACCGGCAATTATAGATGTCACAAACTCTGTGAGGGGTGAACCGAGGGCGTTGACCGATTCAAACCTGACATAGGCCCTGTAATAATCCGAGGACCTTTTCTGAAACTTCTCTACTTCCCTGTCTTCTGTTGCAAAACCCTTTACCACCTTTATTCCACCGAGGGCCTCGGAAAGCTGTTTACCTATCTTCCCCATCATTATGTTTGCCCTGTTGGCTCTCTTTCTGATTTTTTTACCAAGAAGTACAACGATTCCACTTGCAACAGGTACGAGAATCAGAGTGATAATGGTTAACCGCCAGCTTGCCCAGAGAGCCACGACGAGAAAGGCGACAATGTTGAACCCTTCTTTTAAAATCACATAAAAACCGTTGGTAAATGTGGTTTTTACGAGCGTCACTTCGTTAATAAACCTTGATGAAATGTCCCCTGAGCTGATTGAATGAAAAAATCCCAGTGGCAGTTCCATCATTTTTGAAAAGAGTCTATTTCTCAGATCCCTTGCAATTCCTTCGTTGACCATGGCAGTGAATACCCGGCCGAGGTACATGAAAAGACCTTTGAGAAAATATACGGCAATGATAAAAAGGGCGAGTCTTTCAACAGCCTGGATGGGGGGGTAACTCAGGATGTACTTTATGAGCAGATTTTTTATCGTCGGACTGAGACCTGAAATTGAGGAGTAATCTCCAGAATTTGCTCTGAAGAGAACATGCAAAATGGGAATGAGCATCCCAAGAGATACTCCGTTGAGGGCAGAAAATCCCATCATGAATACAAGAGAAAGGACAAATTTCAGCCACTGGGATTTTAAAAATCCCAGCATTCTCAGGAACGATCTCATCTCACGATAGCAAGTTTCAGAATTTTAGTTTTGCCCGAGTAAGTTACCCTTACATAGTAAATCCCCGAAGGCAGGTCCGTTAAATCGAGTCTCTTTTCGACGAAATCCTGAGAACCGATGTTTTTGAAAACGATGTCTTTCATTCTGTGGCCGGAAAATGTAAAGAACTCCAGCTTTACATCAGATGTGGATGGAATTTTCATTCTAAAAGTTGTAAGACCATCGTATGTGGGGTTGGGGTAGAAGTACAGCCTTTCAATTAACCCAATTCTTCCTGCAGGTTCGGGACGAACTTTCAGCTTTCCATCGTGAGAGGGGCTGTTGCCGTACTGGGTCCAGTAGCCCGTGGTATCACCCACCCGCCACAAACTCACAAAGCCACCGTTTGATATGTAAA
>JALSOY010000257.1 GCA_026986235.1 Caldifarciminota bacterium | reverse complement strand
TGCCGGGAAGTGGGACACGAGGTTCATTCTGATGACAGCAACCCGCCCGGCACTCCTTCAGGATGCATTTGAGCTTACAGAACCCAAAAAGGAGGTGTTTTTCTCCGCTCTTTCGAGAACATCCCTCAAGATTGAGAGTGAACCCGTTCCATACGCAGACATTGACCTGTGGTTGCTGCCAAAAGTCGAGTCGGCGAAAAGTTTCATGGTGGTCATGAACACCGTCCGCTCGGCTCAGGAAGTTTACGAGTGGACAAAGAAAAGTCTCAATGACCGATTTGAGCTTTACTTCCTGTCTGCTTCACTCATTCCAAAACATCGTGAGGCGCGGATTAAAGAGATCAAAAAACGGCTAAAGAACGGTGATAGAGTGGGACTTGTATCCACGCAGGTTGTTGAGGCTGGAGTCGACCTCGATTTTGATGTAGTTATCAGGGATTTAGCGCCTCTCGACTCCGTTGTCCAGGCTGCCGGCCGTTGTAATCGGAATGCGTCACACAAAAAAGGGGGTGTGGTTTTCCTTGTCAGTCTCACTAACCCTGATCATAACGAAAGAAGGCTTGCCTCTTATATTTACGACGGAGTGCTTGTCCAGACCACTGAAGAAATCCTCAAGAATGAGGTTTTACTTCCTGAAAAGAAGTATAGAAGGTTGGTCGAAGAATATTTTTACAAACTACGATTTGAAGGGAGAAAGTCCTCTGATAAGGGTTTGCTTGAGAGTACAAGAATTTTAAAATATGACGAATTGGGTATGTTTAGTTTGATACCTAAGGACTCTAATCAACTGCCAGTTTTTGTTGAATTCGACGAACAAGCAACGAAACTCATTCTTAACCTTCAAAAAATTGAAAATTTACCTTCAAGAAGCTATGATGACAGAATGAACCGTAAAAGGATTTTCCAGTCAATTGCACCGGAATTATGGGGATACATTGTTAATGTTCCGACAAAAGTGATCGTTGAAATAGGTTTACCACCTTTGCCTTATGCATCAAGTTTTTTGTGGCTTCCTGGAGATCATCCTGAATTTAAAAAAGTTTACAGAGAAGACATAGGTTTTACGAGAAAGATTGAACATGAGGCGTTCTTTCTATGAAATTTATAAGCCCCTATATCTTTCAGGCCTTTCTAACCTGTTATCGTGAAGCATGGCTTGAATATCATTCGATTCACTCGGATCAGGACCATGAATCCCTCGCACTTGGCCGGCTTGTGCATGAGACCTCGTATCAGAGGGATAGAAAAGAAATCTTTGTGGATAGACTCCTTAAAATTGACCTTTTCCGGGGTGAGCTCGTGGCCGAGGTCAAAAAATCCTCACGCCACATCGAGGCAGCCCGCCTCCAGCTCGCCTACTACCTTTATTATCTGAAACACGAGAAAGGACTGGAGTTCGAAGGGGTTCTACTTTTCCCGAAGGAGAGAAAAACCGAGAAGGTGAAGCTCACGCCTGAGCTGGAATCGAAAGTTGAATCGATCCTCGAATCCATGAAACCCGTTCTCATGGCGGGTCACCCGCCACCTGCACGGCGCATCAAATACTGCCGGTCATGCTCATTCCTCGAATACTGCTGGGCAGATGAAGAGTGAAGTGGAAGACATGCGATTTGAACGGCAGCCCTGATCTTACTCCGTGCACCTTCACAAATAACCTTGATATTTTTACAATTTTTGCTAAAATATCATGGTTGTTATGTATGTCGAGAGGGAACTGGAAAGGAAAATAAAAAGGATGCTCGATGTGCCTGAAATTATCGCTATCTTCGGTGCAAGACAGGTGGGGAAAACCACCCTGATGGGGCGTGTTTATGAATCAATTGACGACAGTAAAATCTTCCTTGATTTCGAGGACCCGGAAATTGTGGGACTGTTTGACGAGGACATCAAAACCTTCGCAAAACTCTATGTGGAGAATCACAATTTTATCTTTTTCGACGAATTCCAGTATTCTCGCAGCGGAGGTAAAAATCTCAAATACCTCTATGACACTTACAAAAAGAAGTTTTTCATCTCAGGATCATCCTGCCTTGAACTTACGGTCAAACTCCCATCATACCTTGTCGGGAGGATTTTTATTCTGGAGCTGTTTCCATTCTCACTAACGGAGTTTTTCAGCTTTCGGGCAAAAAAAGAGTTTGAAATTGCAGTGGAAAAGGCGAGGCGACTTGAACAAATACCGACCGCCATCCATGAAAGCCTTCTTAGGTTACTCGATGAATTCATGGTTTTCGGCGGATACCCCCGTGCAGTTGTTGCGACCAATGCGGCGGAAAGAGGCGAGATTCTCAAGAACCTCCTGATAACCTATCTTTCCAGAGATGTGAGGGGATTTTTCAGGATTGCCACGGACTATCCGTTCAATAAATTGATGAAGGCCATCGCCCTCCAGATAGGTAATCTCATCAACTACTCGGAACTTGCCAGCCTGTCTGGAATCTCATTGAGAGAAGTGAAAAATTACCTTTCAATCCTTGAGGAGACTTACATAATCAAACTCGCAAAGCCCTTTTTTATGAACAGGAGAACGGAAATCGTCAAAAATCCCAAAGTTTATTTCATTGACAATGGATTGCGAAACGCAATAGTTCGGGATTTCAGAGATGTTTCAACTCGTGTCGATTCGGGGAGCCTTCTCGAAAACCTCGTTGGCGATGAACTTGTAAAACAGGGATATGAGCTCAAGTTCTGGAGGTCCAAGGGCGGAGCAGAAGTGGACTTTGTGGTTGAGGAGCAGGGGCGTCTAATCCCTGTGGAAGTGAAGTTTTCGGTTGCGACCTCGCCGGGTAAGTCTCTTATCAATTTCTCAAGGAAATACAATCCGGGCACAGCCTTCCTGCTTCACAGGGGTAATCTGGCAGTGAAAGAGCGGGAGAACACAAAGTTTGTCTTTCTCCCGGTTTATCTCGTTCACAACCTGAGGAAACTGCTATGAATATCACGGCTACCGTCTTTTACTCATTCAATTGAGTTCGTATATAGAGAATTTCTACCTCGTCCCCCGGTCAACTTGTCCGTGAGACCTCATATCGGCGTTATGGAAAGGAAATCTTCGTTGACCAGCTTCTCAAGATTGACCTTTTTAGAGGCGAACTTGTGGCGGAAGTGAAGAAACTGTCAAGACATATCGAGGCCGCCTGGCTTCAACTCGCTTATTACCTCTACTCTCTCAAGCATGAGAAAGGCATTGAGTTTGAGGGAATTTTGCTGTTTCCCAAGGAGCGCGAAACCGAAAAGGTGAAGCTCACGCCTGAGCTGGAATCTAAAGTTGAATCGATCCTCGAATCCATGAAACCCGTTCTCATGGCGGATCAACCGCCGCCTGCGCGACGCATCAAATACTGCCGGTCATGCTCGTTCCTCGAATACTGCTGGGCAGATGAAGGATTAGGTTAAAAACATGCAATTTGGACGGCCCACTATTTTTGAAAACTGACTTTATAATTTCATCATGCTCAAAGTCCTCCATCCACTTCAGGAAAAAATTATAAACAGGCTGGTCAAAAAAATTCTGGATTATTATGGAGAAAACCTTGTCACTCTCGCAATTTACGGATCTTTTGCGAGAGGAGAGCCAAATGTTAACTCCGACCTTGATATCCTCATAATCTTAGAAAGAAAATCGGGAATTCCACAGGAAATCAGGAGATTTCAGGAGAACATCGAGTCGGATGTGGAAAAAGAGCTTCAGGAACTTTACGAAAAATATGGTATCAACATGGAGTTGTCCCCTTTAATCCTTTCGAAAGAGGGAGCAAGATACTTCAATCCACTTTACCTTGACATGCTTGACAGTGTGGTGATACTTTTCGATAGAGATGATTTTTTTAAGAAAATACTTGAAAAACTCTGTTCCAGGAGAAAAGATTTCAAGAAAATACAGGTAGGCGATACCTATGTCTGGGATTTTACCCGAAAAAATCTTATAGGTGAGAAGATACTATGAAAAAGCGCCTTGTCCTTGATCATTTGAGGAGAGCATCGGTGAGACTGAAAGTTCTGAGAGTTTACCTTGAGCACGAAGACTACCCTGATGTCGTCTGAGAGGCCCAGGAAGTCGTTGAACTCCTGTTGAAGGCCCTTTTAAGGTCAATCGGTGCAGATGTCCCGAAGATCCGCGATGTGGGAAAATACCTGGAAAAATTTAAACAGTATCTACCGGCAGAAATTTCGAATAACCTGGATGAAATCAGAAGGATATCGAAGTCTTTGAGAAAGGAGCGTGAACTTGCCTTCTACGGTGCTGAAGATTTCATCCCTCTGGAGGAATACACCCGTGAGGAAGCAGAAAAGGCTATCGAAGACGCCGAATTTGTTTATCATATCGTTGCCAAAACCTTAGAACATGAGTAAGTTCACTGTAAATACCACTGTTCTTTTATTCTTATCAAATATGCCATCGGAAGGTATAGTTTTACTACAATCACATCAGTTCGGACAGCGATCACGAATACCTCACTCTCTGACGACTTGTCCATGAGACCTCATATCAGCAAGGAAATCTTAGTTGACAGGCTTCTTAAGGTTGACCTTTTCCGAAGGACAGACTTAGCTCGAAAGATCCCCACTCCCGGGATTCTTACACCGATGGAATCTAAAATTCCAAAACCAGGACCTTAATGTCTCTACCTCTGAATCACCAGTATCTTTCGGGTTTTCACAGAAGTTCCGCACTTGAAAATAGTGAAGTACACACCTGTTCTTAGCGCAAAATTCAATCTTGCATGTCCTGTGCCCGAGAAGCTTTTATTCTCTCTTCCATCAGGTGTGTAAATTTTTAACGACCAGTCTTTACAGGATTGGATGGTCAGTTCGATCTTTCTCCCTGAGATCCTGATGTTGAATGGTGATTGGTTTCCTTCATACTCCATTATCCCCGTAAAGAAGAACGGGCCTGCGAGGGGACTACCGTTTACCGCTGAGGATGAGTCGAATGCAGATATCATTATCGCTACAGACGATCCTGAGTTCGGGATGTTTACGGATGTGTCCGTAACTGTAATGTAACTCCTGACTATGTCAGGATTTTCGGGATCGAGGAAGTAAACCCTGTATCCTGCAATAGGATATGTGCCCTGTTGCGATGGATGCCAGACAGCTTCAGTTATTCCGGCATGGTAATTGAAACCTATAAATTGTGGAGATGCAGGGGGAGTTATAGGGTGATCATACTTCTGGACCAGTTCTGCAAAGCCGTAGCCCCTTACCGCCCTGGACAGAAAGACTTCTCCAAAAACGGCTGAAACTCTGGAAATCCAGGTGATTCCCTCGTAGAATCTGCTACTTAAAAATGTCGTTATTTGATTTTCGGCCTCCGGATACATTTCGAGGAAGACGGTCCCGTTCTCAGATTGCCACAGGATCCTCCATCCCCTCGAGAAGTACTTCTGACTTACCGCATCGTAAAAATAACCGAGTCTCTCTAAAATGAATTGAGAGGTATAAATCTGAAAGGTGGAGTCAGGATCATGGACAAATATGTTTAGATGCCTGAAATCCGGAGAGTGGGGGACAGAATCTCCTTCAAACAGATTCCATATCTGAAGACCGAGCCATCTACTATTCTGTGAGACCACTGTTGAGAACCACTCGTATCCACCTTCAGGAGTGACAAAGAAGGGTCCCCACTGTCGATCAATCCAGGCAATTCCATGAACAATGTGCTCTTCACCACCAATAAGCATCTGCCCGTCAACATTTATGAACGGCATTGCGTAGTAATAACTCAGGTTGGAACTGTCTCCAAGTGTAACGATCCCGATGCTATCTATTGCAAAGGGGCGATCAAAAGCCTGAAGCCGGAGAGAGCAGGAGATTTCAGGGTACAAATTGGAAACTTTTACAAGATATGAAAATGGAACGCTATCTTCGGGGTATGTCCAGCGGTTTGTGTCCAGAACTGATCCTGTCAGGTCTCTGTAAGTTAAAAAGAGGTGTCCTGTATCAGCCTGAAGTGAGCCAAATATTTTTACACTTGAATAGAAACTGTCGCCACATGTTACATTAAAGATTCTTGCAACTGCTGGCTTTCTGAAGTGGGTAAGCATGAGACCAAAACTATCCTGGTTTTCATCCACAAGATCCATGTTGAGGTACCACCATTCAGAAGTGACCGTATCAGCATAATGTGCACCTTCGTCATGGGGAAAAGAGAGTAACCCTGTAGAGTATGGATACCCCGGAATATCCGATATCACAATAAAAAGAAGGGTTAATAAACTCATACACGAATTATAATTACACCGTGGATTACAAATCAATATTCACTTATTCCCCATAGGTGTTTTTTAAGAGGTAGGCATCCCCCTTGGAGAAGGGGGAAACAGGGGGATTGAAAATTAAGCGGTTAACATCCCCCTTAATCCCCCTTCTGAAGAAGGGGGATCATGGTCGTGTACCCCCCCTTGGTGAAGG
>JALSOY010000256.1 GCA_026986235.1 Caldifarciminota bacterium | reverse complement strand
TTGAAGTTCACAGCCACGAACATATAATATCCCTAAAATCGAGGAGGTATCCTTATGGAAGAAAAAGAAATGTTGGGAGGTGAAGTCCTTAGTGGCGTAAGGCCCCTTGCAGGTTTCCATAGAAAAGTTACATATGCAGTCGGCGTACTCGCTTCTCTATTTCACCTCTGGGTCAACACTTTCGGAACCATTCCCGGAGTTAAAAGAAACGCAATGCACCTCGCGTTTCTCCTCTTCCTGACATTCCTTTACTACCCGTCCTGGCAGAAACCAAAGGGCAGAAGGCTCAATGCACTCGATTACATTTTCCTCGGTATAACCACAGCATTTTATTACTATTTTCTGATATTATGGATGAATCTTGCCCTCCCGGGTAATGGGCCAATACCCATCGTTATAAAGGTTTTAGTGTACATCGTTTTTGGCCTTTTCCTTTACAAAGTTTACGATATTAAAGGTGGTAAAAGAAGTATTCCCAGACTTCTTGCAGATTACCTTCCTGCAGTTGCGGTTTTCATCTCTTATGTGTACATCTATTTTTTCGAGGAAGTCATTCATTTGCAGAGGGCCTCAATTCCCATTACCAGGGATTACATCTTTGCAATATTTGCCCTTGTCCTGCTTATAGAGGCTGTAAGAAGAGCCACGGGATGGATAATAGCACTGATTGCCATATTCTTTGCCGCCTATGCATTGATTTTCTCTCCCTATGTTCCTGAACCCTTTACGCACAGAACCGTCCACTGGACACGCTTCCTGTTCAGGCAGTTCTATACAGATGAAGGGGTTCTCGGACTCGTCACCACCGTTTCTGCAACCTATGTTTATATGTTTATACTCTTTGGTGCGTTCCTTTTCAAATCCGGAGCCGGAGATTTTATCATTGATCTTGCGAAATCGTTAACAAAGAATGTCAGGGGTGGTCCTGCCTACATTGCAGTCATTTCCAGTGCACTTATGGGATCCATTTCTGGTAGTGCTGTCGCCAATGTGGTTTCAACGGGATCCATCACCATACCCATGATGAAGAGAATCGGATTCCCGCCTGCCTTTGCAGGTGCAGTGGAGGCAGCGGCGTCAACAGGTGGCCAGATAATGCCACCGATTATGGGTGCGGCTGCGTTCATTATCGCCCAGTGGACCGGAATATCTTACCTCAAAATAGTGGCGGTCTCTATAATACCCGCAATACTTTACTACATAGCAGTTGCTGCCTATGTGTTTATCAACATCCGTAAGTTCAACCTGGGTAAACTTTCAACAGCAGAGGAAGAGATACCCCACATATCGACAACTCTGAAGAGGGGTGGTCATCTTTTAATACCCATAATCGTCCTGATAATCCTCCTCGTCCGTGGATACTCTCCAACATACTGTGCCTCCTGGTCCATAGTATCGGTACTCGTAGCGAGCTGGTTCAGGAAACACACGAGAATGGGCCTGAAAGACATACTTGACGCGCTGAACGATGGTGCGAGGAATGCCGCGTCAGTGGCATCCATACTTGCAGCGGCGGGAGTGGTTATAGGTGTCGCCAATATCACGGCCATAGGTGTTACATTTTCCAATCTGATAGTTTCTCTTTCCCATGGAATTCTGCTCCTTGCCATATTCCTTGTATTCTTTGCCTCTTTAATCCTAGGTATGGGTCTCCCTGTAACGGCAAGTTACATTATGGTAGCAGTCCTTGCCGGTCCGGCACTTCAGCAGATGGGTCTCAGCCTCCTTGCAGCCCACCTCATTATCTTCTGGTTCTCGCAGGATGCGAATGTCACACCACCTGTGGCACTCGCCGCCTATGCGGCTTCAGGTGTCGCCCACTCTGATCCAATGAAAACCGCATTCTACGCGTGGAGACTGGCAAAAGGGATGTACATAATGCCCCTTCTATTCGCATACAGCCCGATTCTCTTTGAAAAAGGCGTCGTTGAGGCCCTGATTTACTCCTTTTTCGCCGCTTTCGCCATCATTTCACTCGCCGCATTTATTGAGTTTCACCTTATAAAAAAATTCAAGATTTACGAATGGATCGCTTCAGGAATGGCATCTTTCATGCTCTTTATGGACAGACCTCTGATCCAGCTTGGGGGTCTCCTCATCTTTGCCCTCGTTCTCTGGAACCAGAGGAGGTCCAGTGGTGAATGACATCGCTTATGACCTTGTTGAGTACGCTCACGGTATCTCTTTTGAAGACATCCCACGGAATGTGATCGACACAACAAAGACTTTCATTTTTGATACCCTGGGAGTGGCAGTTGCAGGATTAAGGGCACCTGGAGTTGAGGAGCTTGGTTCGGCCCTTACTGAGATGAAGGGAACTTCCACCGTTTTTGGACACAGATACAGACTTTCTCCACCTGCAGCTGCGTTGATGAACAGCGTGCTGATCCATGCCTATGATTTCGACGATACATTCGATGAAGGTGCACTCCATACTTATGTATCGGTACTTCCTGCGGTTTTTGCCCTTTCTGAAAAGTCGGGCAATACTGACGGGAAATCTGTACTCACTTCCTTAGTAATCGGTGTTGATACCATCATAAGACTTTCACTTGGCATAAAAACCCCTCTTTCCTGGATCAGAACTGCAACGCTTGGCTCCTTTGGAGCCGCTCTCGCCTCTGCAAAGATCCTTGGCTTTGATAAAAAGAAAATCCATAACACACTCGGGATTGTGTACAGCATGACATCCGGTAACGCTCAGACTCTCATCGACGGAGGACTGACAAAGAGGATGCAACCTGGTTTTAGTTCGAGGGCCGCCGTGTTTTCCGCATTGCTTGCTGACAATGGAATAAACGGAGCAATCAATGTTTTTGAGGGAAAATACGGTTATTTCAACCTGTACGAAAGAGGTGAATACGATAGAAGAGCTGTGCTAAAAGACCTCGGCACGGTGTTCCATAATAAAAGGTTATCGATAAAACCCTATCCATCATGCCGAATGACTCACTCTTCTATTGACGCTGTACTGGGACTTGTAAAAGAGCATGACATAAGGCCCGATGATGTGATTTCTGTAGAAGTTTTTGTCTCCAGAATGGTTAGCTCCATGGTTGGAAAGTTCAAGCTGGAAGGTAATCCCCAGGTTGAAGCGCAATTCAGTATTCCATACACGGTAGCCACTGCAATTCTAAAAAGAGATGTATTTCTTGACGATTTCGAGGTCGAAAATATTTACGGGGACCGGAAAAGACTTGAACTCTTAAAAAGGATCAAAGTGATAACCGACGAATCCCTGCCAGAGAAGGAAATTTCTGTTTCAAGGGTAAAAATCAGGACAAAAAACGGAGTTTATGAGAGAAGGGTGAAAAGTCTGAAGGGCAGTCCTGAATCCCCATTAACCCGAGAAGAACTGGAAGAAAAGGTGAAAAAGTGTTTTGAATACGGAGGTCTCGGAGGATCCAGAGTTCTGAGGCTTCGGGAAATCGTAGATGATTTTGAAAACAGAGACCTCAGAGAGTTAATTGAACTTCTCGTGTAGTATGGAAATTTTAGATTACGATGTCGTAATAATAGGTTCAGGTATTGCGGGTCTGAGGGCGTTACTTGAATTCCTGATGAACGAGGGTGGCAGGGCGGCGCTCGTCAACAAAGCCCAGCTTATGAGGGCACATTCTGTGGCTGCCACAGGTGGAACGGCCGCTGTTCTGAGACCTGAAGAGGGAGACAGTTTTGAGCTTCATGCCTGGGATTCCATAAGGAACGGGGAGTTTTTGAATGACCAGGATGCTGTTTTCAAACTCGTTGAGGAAATTCCTCGTGAGATCTATTTTTACGATCATCTGGGACTCCCCTGGTCAAGGAGGGATGACGGAAAGATCGCACAGAGGATCCTCTCTCCACACAGTTTTCCAAGATGTGCTTACGCTGGCGGATGGACCGGTTTTCACATGGTTCAAACCCTTTACGACAGCTTACAAAAATTTACCACCTGGGACAGTTTTGATGAATTCATGGCCCTCGATGTCATCGCTGATGAAGAAATAAAAGGTGTTATTCTATGGGACATACGGGAAGGAACTCTTTACCTTTTGAGGACCAAAGGCGTGATTATTGCAACAGGAGGACTTGGCAGGCTCTTTAAGTTTACGACCTATTCTTTTCAAGCCACGGGCGACGGTTTTGCAATGGCCCTCAGGGCAGGTTTGCCGTTGAAGGATCTGGAGTTTATACAGAATAACGAAACGAGTCTCGTGCCCTCAGGAGTTCTCGTTGGATCTGCAGCAAGGCGTTACGGTGGCAGGCTTATCAATTCCACGGGCGAACGATTTATGGAAAGGTACGCTCCGGGCACTCTTGAAATGTCCCCCAAGGATGTGGTTGCCAGAGCGATCATGAAAGAAATTCAAGAGGGTAGGGGTTTTAAAGGGCCCCGGGGACTCGATTATGTTCTCCTTGATGTAACTCATTTACCAGAAGATATCAAAAAAGGTGTTCTTGGTTCAATTCGGGAGACGGTACTCAGACTAACTGGACTTGACATAGTTGAATTCCCCATTCCGGTAAGGCCTGCTGCTCACTTTTCCATGGGTGGGATAAAAACAGATCTTAACGGGAAAACGGAGATTGAAGGTCTCTGGGCGGCCGGCGAAGTGGCGTGTCTCTCCGTCCACGGAGCCAACAGGGCACTTGCCAATTCCACGGCAGAATGTACTGTCTGGGGTAGAATTACAGGTCTTGAGGCGGCTAAAAGGGCCAGAAAAGTCAAAGCATTCCCGGATGTCAGGCAAAGCAAGGTGAAAGATACGGAAACCTTTATTCAGAGCCTTTTCAACGGTAGCGGGAAAAACTCGATTTACGAGATAAAAAAAGAATTAAACAACGCCATGGAGAAAAACCTCAGGGTATTCAGGAACGAAGACGGTATGAAGAAAGCACTGAATACCGTCGAATCCCTAAGGGATGGACTTAAAAGCGTTGTAATCAAGGACAGGTCACCTTATTACAACCTCGAACTTGTCACATACTTCGAGGTCAGAAACATGCTTGATCTTGCCCCTGCCATTATAAAAAGTGCAATTTTCAGAAAGGAGTCCCGTGGTCCACACTTCAGGACGGATTTTCCGCTCAGGGACAACAAAAACTGGCTGAAACATACCCTGGTGAGAAAAAAAGGTGATGAGTTTGAGGTGGAAACCGAACCTGTAAGGCTAACATTTTTTAAACCAATGGAAAATCAGAATCAGAATGAATAACAGGTGGTCGGATAGTAACAAAATTCAGACTCACGGAATTGTGATGAAATCAGCAATCAGGGCTCCTGATTGACATGCTTATTACTGGTTGTTATAAATTGGGCAAAATAAAAAGGGAGGTGCTCTATGAAAAAGCTGTTAGCCATAGTCGTAGCACTGGTCATGGTTATGCCCGGTACGGGTATAGCCAAAAAGAAGCACATTTCACTGATAATCACCACCGCAACCACAGGTGGTACCTACTATCCTGTGGGTGTGGGTATGGCAACTCTATGGACGACCAAGTTAAAGAGTCAGGGAATAAGGGTTGCCGCCCAGTCATCCGCAGGATCAGTGGAAAACATTCAGCTTCTTGAAAACGGAGAGGCAGAGCTCGCCATCCTTCAGGCTCCCACAACCTACCTCGCCCTCAATGGTCTTGGTCCATTTAAGGGACATCCCAAAAAACATTTTCTCGCCATTACCGCCCTCTGGCCCAATGTGGAAGAGTTTGTCCTGGTCGAGAAGAAGGTAAAGACCGGTAGGATTCCCGATGTTAAAGGTACGAAGTTCGTTCTGGGGAGATCCGGCTCCGGTACGGAACAGTCCACAAGACTGATCCTCAATGCCTTCGGGATCAATCCCGACAAGGACCTCAAGCCTGTTTATCTGGGGTACAACGAGGCAGCAAACGCGATTATCAACGGGCAGGTTGACGGTGCTTCCCTCGTGGGCGGAATTCCCATTGCCGCAGTAACGAGGATCTTTGCCACACCCAACATCAAGGTGAGGATCCTTGAATTCACTGACGATGATCTGGCAAAGATCGACAAAAAGTACCCCGGTCTCTGGTTCAGATACATCATTCCAAAAGGGACATATCCTGGCCTTGACCACGATGTTAAATCCGCTGCCCACACAAACTTTCTGGGTGTGAAGGACGATCTTGATCCAGACCTCGTTTACACACTCACAAAGACACTGTTTGAGAATTTACCTTACATGTACAAGATTCACAAGGCGGCAAAGCACATAAAGCTTGAAAATGCTCTAAACGGGTTGCCTGTACCACTTCATCCAGGGGCATACAGGTACTACAAGGAAATGGGTTTAAAGATACCCGCAAGACTTATTCCGCCTGGAATGAAGTAAAAAATATAGTGGGGCCGCACCGAAGGTGCGGCCCCACAATCATTCACTCCACCACCAATCAACCACAATCCCCTCCTTTTGATTGAGAGGACTTTG
>JALSOY010000255.1 GCA_026986235.1 Caldifarciminota bacterium | reverse complement strand
AAGAGTGAATAATCATACATAGCAATATTATGACACATTTTTGCAGTATTATCAAGTATAACATCTAATTTTTCCCATAATTCATGGGTAATGTCAGCCTTCACCAGGGGGATTTTGTGGATCTTAAATCCCCCGGGGCGACAAAGCAGGATGGAAACCGAGTAGCGTAAGGCACTCAAATGAAAGACCCCTCATCTATCACAGGGGCGTCAATAGGTCTGTTACATGTCCCTTCTAAAAGTTTTAAAATAAACACATCATGAGAATCCATGTTATGAGTGACCTTCATGTGGAATTCTGGAACACTGATGTGCTACAAATTCCCGATACAGGTGCCGATGTAATTGTCCTCGCTGGTGACATTCACATAAAAAATAGAGGAATAGACTGGATAAAATCCCATTTCCCACCTGATAGAAAAGTCATATATGTCTTTGGTAATCACGAATACTATGGGGGAAACTATCCCAAAACCCTCAATAAAGCGAGAATCCTTGCGAAGGAAACCCCCAACATCCATTTACTTGAAAACGAGTTTTTAGTGATAGGAGAAACGGTATTCCTTGGGACAACCCTGTGGACGGATTTAAATCTGTTTGGTGATTTCGTCACGGCCGGTAGAGCAATAATGGACATACTATCAGATTTCAGAAGAATCAGGTACGGCAACAGTTTCAGGAAATTTACTCCGGCAGTGTTTACCCAGCTCTTCTCCCGGGCGAAGGCATATCTTGAGAGTAAACTCCGGGAATTCGAGGATAGAAAGGTTGTTGTGATAACTCATCATGCTCCGAGCGTAAGATCTTTAGATCCAATTTTTCAAAAGGAGATTACTTCAGCAGCCTATGCCTCGAATCTGGAGGACTTCATTTGCCGACATTCAAATATAAAGGCGTGGATCCACGGCCATACCCACACTTTTGCAGACTACAAAATATGTGAAACGAGAGTTGTATCCAACCAGTATGGATACCATGGATTTGAGGTAGTTAAAGAATTTAAGCCTGATCTGGTGGTTGAAATATGAGATCTCCAAAAACCGGTGGAGTATCAACCTCGAAGTCCTGGCAGAAAATCCGTCACTTGACTGTAAAAATGGCACACATTATGTTAATAGAACGATGGTAAACCTTCTCCTTGCGTTGTTATTTTATCAATTTTACACGGGTAACCTGCAGCTCGTTCAGTCCATAGACAGGGATTCCCTCTGGTCAGTGGAGTACGAGCTTCTAACATCCGGCGCATCTTCTCCATTACTCGAGCTTTCAAAATACTGGGAGGTGTACCTGATGGGGAAGGCATCTTCCCTGACGCCCGGCGAAGTCACTGGAAAATCAATAGAGGATTTCCTTGAAGCTGCAGGTGCATCCACTGAAGAAGTTGCGCTATTTAACATCATAGTCCGGAAATTCAGGGAGGGATATTATCCCGACATCGAACTTAAAAGGTTCAAAAAGCTATTTCCAGGAAGTATTCTTAACCAGTTCATAAAACTTCAGGAAGCACTCTTTAATGTTAACCGCGGAGACACACTCATTGCGATTCAGATTTTAAAGGATCTATTGAACAGCGGCGGAAAGGTACACATTATCAAACAGGCCTTACTCTGGACCGGGAAACTTTCGATTCTGACAGGAAATTACAGAGACGGTGCGTACTACTTCTCCCGTTATGCGCATCTTTTCCCCGAGGATCCCATAACCCGGGACCTGAACCTGATCCTGCTCGTTTTGACGGTAAGAAATAGGGATTTCCAGACAGCTCTCAACATCATAACAGGTGGAAAGTTCAGAAAGTCGGACATCCCTCTGGTAAACCTCATTCACGGTTACATTGAGCTTTTGAGAGGCAATATTGATGTAGCCGAAGAACTCATAAAAGGGGCAAAAAATCTCGATGAAAAGGCTGTTCCTTTAAAAATTTATCTCCTCGGACTCATAGACTACAAGAAGGGAGAAACAGATTCCGCAATATCCCTGATGGACTCTATTCTCAAAACAAACGCAGTTTTTTTGCATCCGTACGCAAAATTTTTAAAAATCCTTTCCTTAAAGAAGGCTAATAAGTACAGTGAGTTTATCCGTCTTTTAAAGGAGTTCCCTTCGTCCGGGAGTTTTCTCTCTGCCTATGCGCTATATCTCATGGGACTTGAGTCATTTAAAAACAACCAGCTGGACTCTGCACTCGTCTATTTTGAAAAGGCACAGCGTCTCTCTCAGGAACTTCCCATAAAACCGCAGGTGTACTTCATGCTTGGGGAGGTCTCCTTTCTTTTGAAGAAGTACGAAAGTGCCATCAACTATTTTTCCGTAGCCCAGGACGGTCTCAAGGAGAACGATTTAAAAGGATATGTTTCTCTCAGAATCGTGATGTGTCTTTATTATCTTGGAAAGTACGACGACCTCATTGCCTTTTCAGAAGAGGTTCTTCCAGTCGTTCCTGACTCCATCGGAGAGTGGATACATCTTTACAGGGCAAAGACCTACTTCAAGATGAAGTTGTATAGGTACACTGAGGACGAGCTTGTGAAAATCATCAGGTCCCGTGCCTTTGGAGATGTTCTCTACTACGCGTACTTTGAGAGAGGGCTTTTGAAATACTGGTTGAGGAAGTATGTAAAGGCGGAAAAGTACTTCTACCAGGTTATTTCTAACTATTCTGACACCTCCAGGATATACCGGCTCTCCTTCCTGTACATAGGGGACTGTAAGTTTAACAGGCGTCAGTATGGCCTGGCAGCGAGGTATTACGAGAAGTTTCTGGAGTTACATCAGCATAAGGACGAGCTCTACTACGATGCTCTCTGGCACCTTGGTCTTACATATTACAGGATGAGGAAATTCAGCCGTGCACTCAAACTGTTTGAAAGCGTTCACAGGGCCTCTGAGAAAAAGAAGGTCAGGGATGTGGCACTTCTGATGATGGCCGAGTGTTATAGAAGCCTTGAAAATTACGAAAAGGCTGCGGAAATTTATGAAAAAATTTATCAGGACAAAAAATCCTCCCTGAGGGCTCTGGCTTACTACAAGCTTGGAGACCTTTACTACAACCAGGGTATGTACGAGAATGCTTACGAGGCGTACAAAAAGATCATAGAGGAATTCCCCGGTAGTGACCTCGTTGATGACGCAATAGAGGGGTTCCTCCAGAGCGCTGGACAGATCGGGAGGGATCAGGAGGCCTACGCATTTTTTGACTCTCTTATATACAGTTCACCACCTGTAGTGGCCGCAACGCTTCTATTCAAAAAGGGAGAGTATCAGTTTAACCAGGGATGGTATGAGGAGGCCATAAAAACATTTGCCGAGATAACCAGCAAGTACCCAAGTCAAAGACTTATCCACAGGTCATATTTCTGGATGGGAATGGCCTACATAAGACTTGACAGTTGCGGAAAGGCCATCAACGCCTTCAGTAAGGCGCTGAAGATACCGGAGTCTTACTATTACATCGGCCAGTGTGATTTTAAAATGGGCAACTACAGCGGTGCCGTGGAAAACATGCTCAGGTTCCTGGAGAAGACAAAGGTGGAAACGGCAAAATACCCTGAGGCATACAAGGTACTTGCCTATTCTTACATAAACCTCGGGGATACCCTCGCAGCAGATTCCATGATGAATAAGATCCTGGAGAGGTATCCTGACAATCCTGTTGCGGATGAGGCAAGACTCTACATTGCATCACGGTTGAAGGAGCAGGCCCTCTATGACTCTGCCCTCGCACTTCTTAAAGTGGTAAAGCAAAACCGGTCAGATGACATTGCAGCAAAGGCAAGTCTCCTGATGGCTGACATCTATAGGGATATGGGAGAAACTCAGGAGGCCATCATAGAGTACATCACAACCTACAGAATTTACGAAAAGCTTTTCCCTGAAATCGCCCAGGAGGCTCTCCTGAGGGCGGGTGAACTTTACGAAAAAGAGGGCAGACTCGAAGAGGCTCTTACCGTTTACAGAAGGTTACTCAGAAAATTCCCTGACTCACCTTACAAGGAGGAAGTGGAAAAACGGGCAAAGGAGATCGAGGATAAGCTCATTGAGCAGAAGCTAAAAGAGAAACCTAAGGAAGGTCAGCAATGAGAGGTTTTATTCTTCTCCTTATAGCAGGCTTTCTGTTTTCTCAGGATTATCCGGCTTTGAGAGTCGGAGAGTTCACCATCGTTGGCATAGACACACTGAGAGCAAGAAGGGGGTTAGTTGATGTTATACCGGGTTTCAGAACATCAATTACCATCCCGGACCCGGATCTGTCTGGCTTTATAGTTGATAAATTCCCGGTTAAAACCATAGAGGTCAAAGCCCCAAGGTCAATGGAAAAGAAAAGCATTTTTCTTACATCCTTTGGATTTGGATACGGCAATAACCTTCACTTTCAGCTTATCGCGGGTCAGAACAGGGGGAAAGATTTAATACTTACACACTTCAGGACCCTTGGGCCTGCCGGGGGATCAAAGGGTATCACCGAGCTTGAGGGAACGGGGAGGTTTTACAGAAGATTTTCAAATTCGACCTTCGTGCGAATCTCTGCTGGAATTTATAGCAAATGGGCGAGGGCAATCGGCGGCAGTGCCGACATCAGTGGATCTTCCGTTATACCTTCATTTTCCTTTGATTTTGCCCGTTTCCCTGTTTTTTCGGGACCTTTCATCAGGGCAAACCTGGGGATCAAATCCCTGTTTCTGAAATCAGTACAAAAAAGAAATAAATCGGGTTTTGATGCATATCTGGAAGCGGGGATCATGAGAACCCCGCCACTAAAAGTCTCAGGAGTCTTTTCCTACAGAACGCTTGGAGAATTTTCCCTGACATCCGGTAAGATTCATGCACTCTTCACGACGGGTATTTTGAAGTCTTCCGTTTTCGCAGGTTACGCTTTCTCAGGAGGTAAGAAGGCGGTTGGAGGTGCAAAGCTTACTCTTCCAGTAGGCGCCAGAATGAAGTTTCTTTTAAGTCTTGAAAAGTCCCTCCTGATGGCAGATTACTCAGAAATCTTGAGGTCTGTCCCCCTCGTTTCCAGCTTCGGCAGACTGGACGAGGAATTTTTTGAGACAGCAGCTGGGCTGAACTTTACAACGGGTTATTCAAATATCAGGATTCTTGCAGGTTACAGGCAATTTGAAAAGCCGCCTCTGATTGTAAGAAATGGGAACTTCTGGTCTTTCGAGACCGACACTGCAGATATAAAGGGAGGAATTCTCAGGGTTGAAGCAGGTATTCCCGATAGATTCACCCTGGCAGGAGAGGTCTTTATCGGTGGAGGTGGATCCGGGACAGACACCCTGCTTTACAGAGGCAGGGGTATCGTCTCGTTCGTGTATCCGGAGGGTAAGATCATTCCGGGCTTAAAATTTGGCATAACTGCCACATTCTTTGGAGATGACATCGTTATCACTCAGGGATTTGAAGTTTCCAGGACCGTTGCCGGTAACTTCGGTGCCTTTGTGGAACTTACAAATCCCGTTAAAGAGGGATTTGAAATCTTCACGCCCCCGGGTTATAAAATCAGTAACGGTTTTTCGTTAACCATGGGCTTTACTTTGAAATTTTAAAGGGAGGTTTTTTCTATGAAGTTCACACTACTTGACATTCTCCTCAAGGGAGGGATCATAGTCTGGCTCATACTCCTTCTTTCTATTATAGGTCTTGCACTGGTATTTGAAAGGCTGATCGTTCTCAGGCGTGCGAGGACGAATACCAGGATTTTCATGCTCGAGATAAAAAACATTGTGTTAAAGGGAAACTTTGAGGAGGCACTCAGACGGGCGAAGGAGTCAACCGGTCCAATTGCCGCCATCGTTTACGCAGGCCTCAAAAGTTTTGGTGGTACCAGGGAGGAGATACGAAATTCCATAATAGATGCTGCAGATGTGGAGATTTACAGACTTGAGAAAAATCTCGACGCACTTGCCACCATATCCAGCACTGCTCCACTTCTCGGATTTCTTGGAACGGTTACCGGTATGATCAAGGCGTTTATGAAAATCCAGGCACTTGGCGGCGCAGTGGATGCCTCGGTACTCGCCGGTGGAATCTGGGAAGCCCTTATCACCACGGCAGTGGGACTCACAGTGGGTATAATTTTCTACTTCCTTTATAACTACATGGTGGGCAAGGTCAGGGAAATCGTTTTTGAAATGCAAAACAGTTCTATTGAACTCCTTGACCTCCTCAATGAGGTGAGACAGCCATGAAGTTTGAAATGAAACACAGACCCCTGTCTGTGTTTAACTTCATCTCTCTTGCGGACATCGTGCTCCTCCTTCTCATCTACTTTCTCCTGACATCCACCTATGTGGTTCAAAAGGGTATCAGGGTAAGACTTCCCAAATCCACGACGAGCGAGAAAACCACTGTAAGCAAGCAGATAATAGTCACTGTCACCAGAACTGGAGGAATCTTCCTTAACGGAAAGCCCGTTCCCCTGTCAGCTCTATCTGCAAAGATAAAGCAGCTACTTGAGCAGAATCCCGGCCAGATAATAGTTTTACGGGCCGATGCAACGATACCCCTCGAGCAGGCGGTAAAAGTACTCGACGAGGCAAAGAAGGCAGGAGGAGCAAAACTCCTGATCGCCACATTCAAAGAAGAATGAAGCTATACAGGGAATACATATACTCGTTCCTCATTCACCTTGCCGTCCTTCTCATCTTCGCATTCATTCCAGTATCACCTTCCCGAATACCGCCTGAAGAGGAATGGGTGGAGATACAGACACTCCCAACCACCATAATCAGAAAGGCCTCACCTGCGATCAAGAAGACATCCGGTGAGAAAAAGGTTGAAATTAAGGTAAAGGAGAAAACACCGGAAGAGGAACTTGTTGAAGAGCGAATAAGGCAGGAGATGCTTGCAAGAAAGCAGATAGAGGAAGAGCAGAAAAAACTTGCCCAGCAGATCTTCGGCAACGAAGGGGTAAATGTAAAAATCGAGGGTGTTATAAGCCAGAGGAAACTCATCAACTATGTTCTGCCACCCCGACTTCCCCTCCTCTCCGATGTCACCATAAAGGTAAAGGTTACAGTTGACGAAAATGGCTATGTAAAAAGCGTCAGGTTTTTGAGAAAGGGAAATCCCTTAGCCGAAAGGTACATAAGGCAGGTCCTTTACCGGTGGAAGTTTGAACCCCTTAAAGAAGGTTCAAAATCCGGCATTCAGGAGGGGACTCTCACCTTCAGGTTTGTAGTCAATCCCTGATGTGTTTTAGACTCACGGGATACCTTTCGACAAAAAGGGTTTCAATGTGCCAGTTGTAATCCACTATGGTCCTGTACTTACGGGAAAATGTCGCTTCAAAAACACCGGCTCCTGAGAGTCTTCCATAGGTCCTTATGTCTATGTTGTGATTTACCCTTTCCTCAGTAGGATACCTGGTTCCCCCTCTGTCAAGACCTCCTATAATGAGGTCGATTTCAGGAACCTCCGCAAGAAGTTCCTTCTCGTGTTTGTATGTGATATGGGCAAGGGCAATTATGAGATCAACACCCTCACTTTTGAGCTCTTTGACCACTATCTTTGCAGTCGGTATTTCCCTTAAGAAGAAAAGCCCCTGTATGTCCTTTTTCTCCGAAAAGATGGGCATGTACTCAGTGATCAATCCGAAGATCCCGATCCTGAGTCCATTTTTCTCGATTATGATATACGGTTTCACCCAGTCCACCACCTTTAATGTATCGTCAGCGTAAGTGAGGTTGGCACATACCACAGGCACTTTAAGAGACTTAACGAACTCTCTCAGGGTGTCCACTCCGTGAAAAAAGTCTTTTACACCGAGGGTCGTGGCATCGTATCCCATTTCGTTCATAAACCTCCTGGTGGCTTCAAAATCGGTAAATTGACCGATGAGGTTGCCTCCGAGCATTCCGCCACCGTTGAGAAGGAGAAAGATGCCATC
>JALSOY010000254.1 GCA_026986235.1 Caldifarciminota bacterium | reverse complement strand
ATGCCATCCTTTCTTTTTACTTCCTTTAGAAATACTTTGAAAGATGAAGCGCCTCCGAGGAGTGGGGGAAAGTCTGGATTTATCCAGGTCGCCTTCTGAATACCAAAGTTGTTCTCGAGGTCGTTGGTGTGAACTATAACGATCCTCGTTGTATCAACGGCGAAAAGGATTGATACGAGGATAGTGAGGAGCATCTTATTCCCTTCTCCTGAGTTTCATCTTTGGCTCTCTCGTTGAGAGGCGCAGGACATCGAGAAAGTGTTTTTCAAATTCCTTTGTAACCTCCCTCGAATATATCACAACTGAGGCCTCGTTGTTCTTCTCAAGCGCGTAATAACTCCAGTTGGTTGACCCCACTATGGTTATGGAGTCATCCACAAGGATGAGTTTATCGTGGCTTGTAACATCTGGCGGGTCGTACCACACATCAATACCTGCGTTCCTCAGTGAGTCTCCAAACTGTTTATTCAAAATCGTGTTGCTCACATTCCAGTCTGATGCGTCAAGGATGATGGTGACCTTAACACCCCTTTTGTGGGCGTCAATCAGATCTCGAAGGATCACGCTGTTGGGATCATCGGGATACCGGGGATAGTAACGGGCTGAAAACATGAAGATTTCAATCTTCTCCCGGGCTGATGTTAAAACCTTATGCAGTGCGGGCAGGTACTCCCTGTTTGGTATGGGAACGACTTCTGCGTTTTTAAAACCATGGAGGAGGCTCCCCGCAAAAACAAGGATCAGAAGTCTTTTAATCATGCTCACCTCCGTTGAAAAATCTGTATGGTGAAATAACGAACCGGAAAATGTCCGGGAATTTCTCTTTTATAAGCTCACCCACTATGTATCTTACTTCATCTGCCGTTGAGCTTGCAAGTACATCTTTGACTATGGGCTTTATTTCTTCAAAGGATAGCCTCCTTATCAACTCCTTGGTTTCAAGGAGGCTCGAGGGAGTAACAGACAGGCCATCCACACCGAGGCCAAGAAGTATGGGAACGCCGTAGGGATCCGATGCAAGCTCACCGCAAACCTCAACCAGGATGTTATTTTCGTGCCCTATTTCAACGACCTGTTTTATCAACCTCAGAATCGAAGGGTGCAGGTGATTGTAAATCTCTGAAACATTCGTATTTTTCCTGTCAACGGCAAGGGTGTACTGGGTGAGGTCGTTTGTTCCTATGCTGAAAAAGTCAACGAAACCTGCGAACTTGTCAGCAAGAATGGCAGAAGACGGGGTTTCCACCATAATGCCGAAATTCGGAACAGGGAAGTTCTCACCGTATGTGTTGACGAGCTCGGCCACCACTTCATTTAAGATCTCGTGGGCCTCTTCCACCTCTTCGACGAGACTGACCATGGGGATCATGATTTTTATATTTCCCACCTCTTTGTGTGCCCTCAGGATCGCCCTGAGCTGAATCTTGAAGATTTCAGGGTACTTCAAAAGCACCCTTATACCCCGAACTCCAAGAAACGGGTTCTGCTCCACCATGTTGTTAAGTTCATCCAGTCCGAACTTATCGGCTCCTACATCAAAGACCCTGATGATAACAGGATGTGGATATACCTCCTTTGCGACATTCAGGTAGGTCTCAAACTGCTTATCTTCGTCGTTTCTGTACTGTTCAAAAAGGATTTCCGTCCTGAATAGCCCAATTCCGCACTTACCTGAAACTTCAAGGGACCTGACCTCTTCGGGAAAATCAATGTTTACGAACAGGGAAACGGCCCTTCCATCCCTCGTTATGGACATCTCGTCCCGGATTTTAAGAAGGCCTGCAGTGAACGACCTGAACTCCTCCTGAATCCTGAGGTAATATTCCACCGTGGCTTCTGAAGGATTGAGAAAAACGATACCCCGTGTACCGTCAACGATCATGGGAGTCTCGTCCTCTGCCTCTTTAAGGATTCCCTTAACGCCGAAAACTGCCGGGATTCTGAAGTCTTTGACAATGATGGCCGTATGCGATGTTTTACCACCATCTTCGAGCACAATGGCATTTACTCCCATCTTCAAAAGTCTTATGGTGTCTGCCACAGAAAGATCGTAGGCAACGAGTATGTCGTCGTCTTTGAGTTCTATCTTTACAGGGCTCGATTCACGCATGTTCTTTATGATCAAATCAGCTATCTGTCGCAGTTCCTTTGCCCTTTCCTTGATGTAGTCGTCTCTGGCGTGATACTCCATCCTGATGGCATAGTCCTCGATGGTCTTTTTCACCGCGTATTCAGCATAATGACGCTCGTCCCGAATGGTCTTGATCACCTTCTCGATAAAGGAACTATCGTCTATTATCCTGATCTGAGGCTCGAGAATGGACCTGAGTCTGTCGTCGAGCTCCTCCCGCATCTTAACGAGTGTCCCCCTGGTCTTTTCAATGGCGTCCTTAAACAGTTTTATCTGTAAATCCACCTGATCCTTTGAAATTTTTCTGGTGGAGATGGCAAACTTCTCCCCGATAAAAGGTGCGGCCTTTCCTATAAAGATGCCCGGTGAAATGGGGATGCCTTTAAACCTCTTCTCCTCTTTACTCTTCTCCAAATCCTTCCTCCACCAGTTTTGCAAGTGCTTCAACTGCCTCCTGCTCATCTGGCCCCTCCGCTCTTATTGTAATTTCAGATCCATAATCGGCAACGAGCATTAAAAGGCTCAGAATGCTCTTGCCGTTGGCTACATTCCCATCTTTTTCCACCATTATCTCCGACTCAAACTGTTTTGCAAGGGATGTGAACTGTTGAGCCGGCCTTGCGTGTATGCCCAGTTTGTTGGGTATCCTCACCTTCTTCTCGTACATGATACCTCACCTGAATGAAAGTTTGTAATCAAGGAGCTGAACTCTTCTATCAGCATCAATGAAGTTCACAACCTTTGAAAGAGTGGAGTTTGCCGATGCCCCATCGTTGGAAACGGTAACCACGAGTATCTTCGCCCTCTGCCATAGATCGTGACCATCTGACTCAGTAACCGAGATGTTAAACCTGTTCCTCAGCTTCGTTTTCAGACTTTTTAAGACAAACCTCTTTTCCTTCAGAGAATTGCAGTTGGGAATGTAAAGCTCTACTTCAAGGAGCCCTATTAACATCACTCAAGTTTTTTCTGAACCTTCTTGATCTCGTAAGCCTCTATTATGTCGCCTTCTTTGATCTTTTCAAATCCGTCAACCTTAATGCCACACTCGTAACCGGAAGCAACCTCCCGTACATCGTCTTTAAAACGCTTCAAAGAGGCGATTCTGCCTTCGTAAACGGTTTCTCCATCTCTTTTGACCCTCACATGGGCATCCCTGCGGATAACACCGTTTATAACGATGCATCCTGCAACATTACCTGTCCTCGGAACATGGAATACCTGCTTAACCTCTGCCTGTCCGATGACCTCCTCCACCGTCTCGGGCTCAAGAAGTGAGGCGAGCAGGTCTTTTACATCGTTGAGCAGTTCGTAAATCACCCTGTAAGTCTTTATCATCACCCCTTCAGCCTTGGCAAGCTTTCTGGCTTCGGGGAATACTCCCACATTGAATGCGATAATAATACCTTCCGCTGCTGATGCAAGAAGGATGTCGGACTCCTTCACATCACCTATTCCCTGGTGGACTATCGTAACCTTAACTTCCTGATAAACCATTTTACTCAGGACATCACTTATGGCCTCGAGGGAGCCCTGCCTGTCCGCCTTAATGATGATTGGAAGCTCTTTGAGCTCACCTGCCCTCAGCTTCTCCTGAATTCTCCTGATGGTGATCTCAGACTCACCTTTGATGAGCTGTTCCTTTTTAATCCTCTTTTTCTCCTCAGCGATTTCACGGGCCTGAGAGTCAGAATCCACCACATAAAAGATGTCACCCGCCCGGGGGAGTTCTTCAAAACCCTGGACGAGGACTGGAGTGCCCGGTGTGGCCTCCTTCACCCTCTGGTTGAATTCGTTGTACATCGCCCTGACCCTGCCATAGGTGGTTCCTGCGACAAAGGGCATTCCCACTTTCAGTGTACCCTTCTGAACGAGGACGGTGCCAACCGGTCCTCTGCCCTTCTCGAGTCCGGATTCCAGGATCACTCCTCTGGGTTTCCCCTCGTAAGGCGCCTTGAGGTCGAGCTCAGCCGCCTTGAGCAGAATGGCATCCAGAAGATCCGGGACACCCTGACCAGTCTTTGCAGATATCTCAACCATAATGGTATCACCGCCCCACTCCTCGGGAACAAGCTCATACTTGGTAAGCTCTCTTCTCACCTTCTCCGGATCAGCGTCGGGTAGATCCATCTTGTTTATAGCAACGATAATGGGAACTCTCGCAGCCTTTGCGTGGTTTATTGCCTCAACCGTCTGGGGCTTCACACCCTCGTTTGCAGCCACCACGAGAACCACGATGTCCGTTACCTGGGCACCACGGGCACGAAGGGCCGTAAATGCCTCGTGACCCGGCGTGTCTATAAATGTTATTTTCTCTCCGTTAACCTCTACCTGATAGGCGCCTATGTGCTGGGTTATACCACCTGCCTCTCTTGCCGCCACATTCGTCTTTCTGAGATAGTCAAGTAGTGTGGTTTTACCGTGATCAACATGCCCCATGACCGTGACAACAGGAGGTCTTGGCCTGAGCTCTTCCTCTTCCTCCTCCTCTATTTCCTCAACTTCCTCCTCCCTGACCTCAACCTCATAACCGTACTCTTCGGCAATGATTGACATGGTGTCAACATCTATCACCTGGTTTATGGTTGCCATTATCCCCTGATTGAATAAAAACTGGACCACCTCCACAGGTTCGACACCCAGCATTTTTGCAAATTCGCCCACTGACATGGGACCCGGGATGACGAGAACCTTCTTCTCCTCTACCTCCACGCCACTCTCTTTCGGCTTCCTCTTCCTCTTCGGCTTTGCCTGCCCTCTCTCTATCTTGGTAAGTGTCTTTGATACCCGTTCCTTGATCTCCTTCTGCTGGAACTTCCTCTGCCTCCTCCTCGAATCCTGCCTCTCCTTCTTCTCATCCTCACCCCAGATCTTTTTCTTCCTCTCAAAATCTTCTCTGTGTTTCCTCTTGGCCTGAGAGATGGCAGATCTCACGGCCTTCTCCATGTCCTTCGTAACAGGACTGCTGTGAGACTTCACCTGGGTAAAACCCAGCTCGTGAAGCATGTCAATTAAGGTCCTGTTTGACAGACCAAGCTGGGCGGCAAGGTCTTTTACTCTCTTCTTTTTTACCTCTCTTTTCGGCTTGTCTTTCATTTACTCTTTTCCTCTAACTTTTCCTCGATCTTCTCAAGGATCTTTAATGCCGTTTCCTCGTCTATTCCATCCACAGATACGAGCTCTGCAAGGGACGGAATTTCTTTAAATACATAAAATCCGGCTTCTCTCAGCTTTTGAATGACTTCCTCGTCGATACCTTCAAGTTCCAGTATCGTCACCGCATCCTTTGGAGGCTCCATCTCAGATAACGGGATGACCACGATCTCTTTACCCACAAGCTTTGAAGCAAGAATAACATTCTGGGCCTCCTTTCCCTTCGCCTCAGGGACCTTTTCATCCTCCACCACGAAGTAAATCTTCTCGTCGTCCTCGTAAATTACGAGTGCCTTTGCAGGTGACATGGCAAGGGCAGTAAACCTTATGGGATCGGGATCCCACCTGATAACATCAATCTTCTCGTTGGAAAGCTCCTTCACTATGGGCTGGATCCTCGTGCCCCTGATTCCTATGCACGCCCCGATGGGATCAACCTTTGGATCTTTGGACCTGACAGCCACCTTTGACCTCTTACCCGGGATCCTCGCAACCGCCTTGACCTCAACGGTTCCTTCACTAACCTCAGGGATCTCAAATTCCAGTAACCGCCTCAAAAAATCAGGATGGGTCCGGGAAAGAACGACCTGCGGCCTCCTTCTCTGATCCTCGACCCTGAGGACGAGGGCCTTGATAGAACCACCCTGTTTGTACTTCTCCCCGGGAATCTGCTCCTCAGGTGGGAGAAGCGCCTCCGCCTTCCCGAGACTTATGTAAACACCGGTTTTATCAACCTTCTGTATGGTCCCTGAAATTATCTCACCCACCTTCTCCTGGAAATCTCTGTAAATGTGCTGCTTTTCCGCCTCTCTGATCTTCTGGAGAAATACATTCTGGATCCTGTAAACCACGCTGCGCCCAAAGTCCGTAAACGGCACAGGGACCCTGACAGTGTCACCAACCTTGACCGCAGGGTCTATCTTTCTCGCCTCATCAATGGAAATCTCCCTGTCAGAATCGCTCACATTTTCCACAACCTTTTTGTAAACCCAGACGGTCACATCTCCCTTTTTCGGGTCGATCTCCACGCTAACCTCATAGTCAGAACCCCTTGATTTTCTGATTGCAAGGGCTATTGAATCCCTCAAGGCCCCGATAACAAAATCCCTATCCAGCTTCCTCTGCCTTGTAATCTGGTTAATTAATTCAACGATCTCTCCGTTCATCCTTACACCTCATTAAGTTGGATTTTCAAAATCTTGTCCTTCTCGATCTCCGTATCGTCAACTATTATCCTGTCTTCAAGGTTGTCTATCAGTCTCCCTCTTATTTCCCCCTCAATAGTGACAACCCTGACATTTTTCCCTATAGCCCAGTTTATTTCCCTGTCTTTTTTTAAAACTCGATCCAGTCCGGGAGAGGATACCTCCAAAATATAAGGTCCAGAGATAAAATCCTCAACATCCAGAACAAGGGAAAGTTCCTCAGATACCCGTGCACACTCGTTGACGGTGATCCCTCCCTCCCTTCTATCTATAAAAACCCTCAGAATCTGCTTTCTACCAGCTCCTTTGAACTCAATGTCAACGAGAACATACCCCTTCCTCTCCAGTATAGGTGTAAGGATCTCTTCAACTCTCCTTTCAATTTCATCGTTATCCAGTAGCATTCTCCTTCTTCATCCTCCTTACAAGGTCTGTCACATAAGATATGGAATCCTCTATCTTCAGATCTTTCCGTGTACCATCTCTCCTGATCTGAAGCTCCACCATCCCGTTTTTCACTTTTCTATCACTTACCACAATCCTGACAGGGATTCCAACGAGATCTGCGTCTTTGAACTTAAAGCCGGGACTTGCCTCCCTGTCGTCCCAGATCACATCAACTTTGCTTTCCTGTAAACCTTTGTAAATACTTTCTGCTATCTCTCCCGTTCTGGGAGAGTTGAGCTCAAGTATTTCGACCTCATAGGGTGCAATGTTGATGGGCCAGGAGAGCCCGTTATCGTCACCGTAGAGTTCTGCGGCAGCGGCCATTATTCTGCCAACTCCAATGCCATAACTGCCCATTACTATGGGACGCTCCTTCCCATCCTTATCCATGTAATATGCGTGCAGCGCCTCAGAATACTTGAGGCCAAGCTTAAAGATGTGCCCGATCTCAAGAGCACTTCTAACCTTTAGAGGATTTCCACACCTGGGGCAGAGATCGCCCTCTTTGACGATCCTGAAATCACCAAATTCCTTTATGTTTACATCACTCTGAATGTCCACTCCAACCAGGTGGTAGTCGTCCTCGTTTGCCCCCACAACGGCATACTTTAAGGTTTTTACACTAAAGTCTGCGTAAATCTCGTCCACATCAAGTTTCACGGGACCGAGAAATCCCACGGAGACGCCAAACCTTTCTTTTACCTCATCGGGAGTGGCAAGTCTTATAGACGGACCGAATTTCCTCATGATCTTTGCCTCGTTGACCTCGTAGTCCCCACGAATCAGGATCGCTATCATGCGGTCGTCAACGACAAAAAGTAGCGTTTTCACAAGATGTTTCGGTGTAACTCCCAGAAAACGAGAAACCTCTTCCACCGTCTTGATGCCAGGAGTGTGCACCTTTTCCCTCTTCGTATGTGCAGGTGGGACACTTTCTTCTGGAATTTTCCCCTCGGCCACTTCAGTATTTGCCGAGTAACCACACTTATCACAGATTGCGAGCGTATCCTCACCGGCGTCCGAGATCACCATGAACTCCTCGGACTGAGACCCTCCCATGAGGCCCGATGAGGCCTGGACGACGGTGTACTTCAATCCACACCTATCAAATATCTTCGTATAAGCCTTTTTGTGGAGCTCGTAACTGACATCGAGTCCTTCAAAGTCCCTATCGAGACTGTAAGAATCCTTCATAATGAACTCCCTCACCCTGAGGAGTCCAAATCTCGGACGGGGCTCATCCCTGAACTTCGTCTGGATCTGGTACCATATCTGGGGTAGATCTCTGTAGGATCTGATTTCGTTCCTCGCTATGTCTGCAATGATCTCTTCGTGGGTGGGAGCAAGGGCCTGATCCTTACCCTTTCTGTCTTTAAGTCTGAACATCTCGTTGCCAAAGTCAACCCATCTTCCAGATTCTCTCCACAGATCTGCCGATGTAAGAGCAGGCATGAGTAGCTCCTGACCACCGATGGCGTTCATCTCTTCCCGGATGATCTGCATGATCTTCAGCATGGATCTCCATCCCAGGGGAAGGATGTTGTAAACACCACTCTGATGCTGCCTGATGAATCCCGCCTTCAGGAGAAAAATGTGGGACCTCGCCTCAGCGTCCCTCGGCACCTCTTTAATCGTTGGTATGAAAGCCTTTGACCATTTCATAGCTGTTTATTGTAATGAAAACACGGTAATTATTCAATTTTTGGGAATTTTCTGAAATTCAGGACAACAAGCACCCCTCAGAAAAGTCAGGTAACCCCTTCTGCCAGGGGGATTTTGAGAATCCTTTTGGAAATGGGGATTGAGGGAACCCCGATCCCCCTTCTTCAGAAGGGGGACAAAGGGGGATGTTTACCGCTTGAAAAGACCAAAGTCCCCCTTCTTCAGAAGGGGGGATTAAGGGGGATGTTTACCGCTTAATTTCAATCCCCCTGTATCCCCCTTCACCAAGGGGGATTTTGAGAAAGACGAGAGTTCCCCTTCTCCAAGGGGGATTCTGAGAGAGGATAATCCCCCTTCACCAAGGGGGACTTTGAGAAAGACGAGAGTTCCCCTTCTCCAAGGGGGATTCTGGGAGAGGATGACCCCCTTCATCAGGGGGAATTTGAGAATCCCCCTGAATCCCCCTTTTTCAAAGGGGGATTTTTCTATTTTCCTGGCAGGGATTATCGTTTTTTACTCTTTTTCCTGAAGGGATCTCTAAGTCGTTTTAACTGATAGTTAGAGATCACATAAATCTGGTCCTTATCCTCGCGCTTCACATATACCGAGTTTTTATCTCTCTTTTTCCCTACCAGGAGCCTGTATGTTGATCCGTCTTTGAGAGTTAACTCAAAAACCTCTCGTGGTTTATCCAGTCCCGTTTGTTCAGGCGTGAGGGTATCCACGAAGTCCATGGCGGAAAGGGCGCGTATGGTGTTGATTGCATTTTTCAGCGCCGAAGTATCGCCCCTGAACTTCCAGGTTGTGTCCTCCCTTTCTGCTGAAAGTGTATCTTTTCCGGTAATGTAGGCGAGTCTTACTATACTGTCTGCCTTAAAGAGGAAAATTCTTCTCTCTCGCCACCCTTCTATACTGGATGTAAAGGGACTTTTGAGGTAAGATTTCACGAGAAAAACCTCTTTCATTTCTGGGTTTCTCACATAGGTGGAGGAGAATGTCGGTCCCGTGTTGCCGAGGTAAAGTTCCACGAGTTTTTGATTTCCGTTATATGCGATCACCCTGTGGGAATTTTCAGTAACTCCGAACCTTTCGTAATTTTTGGGATTCTTAGATACAACCTCTCCCTTCAAATTAACGAGGATCTTGAGTCTTTTTTCTACCAGGCTCTGGTTTGCCTCCTTTGGCTCTCCGTCAACCATAACCACCCATTTGCCGTCTGTTTTTCTGACCTCGACCGTATCCCTGCCATTTATGATTTCGAGCCTTGTAATGACATCTTCTGTCACACTGGAGGGTATAGGAGAGTTTTCTTTATAACTTCTCCGTGACTTCCAGTTTTTCTGGACTACAAGAGCGACAACCACGAGGACGACAAGTATCGCTGCGAGGATTATGAGTTTTTTCATGGTTTACCTCCTTCTCTTTCTCCTTATTGAATATCTGACGAGACCGAAAATAACCACTACAAGGGGCACAAAGACGATATTTACAAGTCTAATCAGGGTTCTGGCGGCGTCGCTGAGCTGTGCAATAGGCCTTTCAGTCAGCACTTTTGTTCTCACATCAATGAGCTCGTTGCCAAAGCTCATGTAATCCAGTGCGTTCATAAAGAAGACCAGGTTCTCTTTAAAGCTACCGGCAAAAGGATTCTGCAGAAACCGGGAGTTTCCAACTACAAGGAGCAGGGTGGAATCGCTGAGAGAAACATGTCTGGTGGAATCAAATCCTTCCGGCGGAGTATTGCCAAATGTGGAGGGAACCCTGCCCCGTACCAGTGCCACGAGGTTGAACTGCGTGAGCCTGTTCTTCTCAGGGACTTTGATAAAGTCCGGTGACAGGACGAAGAAGTTTTTCTGCTCCCAGCTCTGTTTTGTACTCTTTGCGAGGATTTTGACGGTATATTGGGCCGAAGAATCCTCTTTGATCTCAAGGCCGCTCGTCCAGGGAAGTACGAGAGAATTCAGTTTACTCACGATGGGATTCTCCCTGTCAAAGTTTCTTACCTTTACCCAGAAGGGATAGGGGACGATAAATCTCATTACACCGGAGCTGAAGGGGGCAAGTTCGTTTGAGACATCGAGAACGAGGTTCTGTGAGATCTTTACGCCATAACTTACAAGGTCGAGTTTGTTCTCCGGCACACCAACGGCCCTGAGACCGTTGACATCCACACCGTCAACGAGGAGAATGGCCTTGCCTCCGTGCATGATGTACTGGTCTATCCTGTAAAGGGTGGCGGTATCCAGTTTCGATATTCCCGCAACCACGAGCACATCGAGGGTATCCGGAATAGTGGAGTCTATCTCCACGAGTTTAAATTCCTGTTCAACCCTTTTTCTGACAGTTTCGTAGTCCCCATAAAGGTCGTGATTCCCACCCTTTACGAGGAATCCAACGACACGGGAACGATTCTCTGTCAGTTTCAGGATTCTGGATGTAATCTGATACTCGAGATCGTCGGTGCTCTGTATGACCGGGATGACTTCGTGCTTATCAAGGTAAAAAATGGCCATTCCGAGGTAGCCCTTGACCACCTGTAGCCTGTCTTTTTCGAGTATGTTCATTTCAACTGCGGGGATGCCAAGAGACCTCACTTCCTGTTCAATCTTTGGATTTTTGGCCGGGTCGATAAATTCTATCCTGAGGTTTCCGTGTGAGTAGGCCCTGTATTCTTCAAGTAAATCTGAAACCCTCTCTTTGATGGGCATAAGGGTTGGGGGGAGTTTCTCGCTCATGTAAACTTTCACAATCATGATGTCGTCGAGTCTGGAGACCGCTTTTCTTGACGCGTTTGACAGGGAGTAAATTTTGTTTCTTGTAAGATCAACTCTGACGAGCACTCTCGTGAAAATAAAGTTGGCAACGATCAGAATAAAGAGGATAAGTATCAGGCTTGCGATCTCTCTGGCAAGTTCTTTCCGTTTCATCTTATCTCCTCTCCTTTATAACGATGTAAGTGAGGTACAGGAAAGTTACGATAACTGTGAGGTAGTAGAGTACATCACGGAGGTCAATAACACCACGGGCGATGGAATCGAAGTGATAGCCCAGGCCGAAGTAACGGACGAGTGGAGCAATGGCAGGTGGAAGCGTTACTGTCACAAAGGATTCTCCCACGATAAAGAGGACGAAGCTGAAAAGCAGACCCAGGATGAAGGCAACGATCTGGCTTGATGTGAGGCTGGAGGCGAACAGGCCTATTGCAAGGTAGGCGCCGCCAAGCAAAATAGCGCCGAAATACCCGGAAATTATCTCACCGGGATCGGGTGAACCAATTAATGCGATGGAAATCGGGATGGTTAAGGTGAGAACCAGAATGACTACAAGGAATAAGATGCTTGCAAAGTACTTCCCGAGGAGTATTTCAAGATCTTTCAAGGGAAGGGTAAAGAGCACTTCAATTGTGCCCAGTTTCCTCTCCTCTGCCCACTGTCTCATGGTTATGGCAGGCATAAAAAGCATGAAGATGACCGGTAACATGTTGAAATAAGGTCTCATCGTCGCTTCGCCGTAGAGGAAAAATGTTTTGAAAAACAGCCAGGATGTTAGTCCAAGGAATACGACTGTAATAATGTATCCCATGGTGGAATTGTAGTAGGATTTGAGTTCTTTTTTCATCACTGCAATCATGATGGTACCTCCTCGGTTATCAGTGACAGGAAGACATCTTCAAGGGTGGCCTTTTCTCTCCACATTTCAAGAAGTATCCAGTCATTTTCTCTGGCAAGCAGGAACAACCTTTCTCTTATGTCTTCTCCACCTTTCGGCCTGATGACAAATTCAACTTCACCGTTATCCCTGATCCTGTAAGTATGGGCCTCAATCCATGGCGTCTGATCAAGGATACCTGCAACCTGTTCGGGTGAACCGATCTTCACAACGAAGTGGATTGAATGATCTCCTCTTGCGAGTTGGGTTAGTTCTTCCGGAGCTCCAGAGGCAACGATCTTTCCGCGATTGATTATAAGAATTCTGGTGGAAGTGGCCTGAGCCTCAGGCAGTATGTGGGTGGAGATGATAAGAGTTTTCTCTTTTCCAAGATCCTTTATAAGGCTTCTTATCTCCACGATTTGAGTGGGATCCAGTCCTGTGGTGGGCTCATCGAGAATAAGGATTTCTGGATCGTGGATGAGAGCCTGGGCAAGACCCACTCTCTGCCTGTAGCCTTTGGAAAGCTCACCTATGGGTCTGTAAACAACATGATTTATGTCAACTGTGGTGACAACTCTGTCGAGGGCGTCTTTGAGTTTCGAGCCTTTAAGTCCACGGGCCTCTCCAATGAACTGCAGGTACTCGAGGACCTCCATGTCATCGTACAGCGGGTTATCCTCCGGGAGGTAACCAATGCTCCTTTTCACCTCTATGGGATCCTGAACCACGCTTTTACCCCGAACGAGGACATCACCTGAATCAGGGTAGATGTAACCTGTTATTATCCGCATGGTCGTGGTTTTGCCGGCTCCGTTGGGACCGAGAAACCCGACGATTTCTCCCCGTCTGACCTCAAAGCTTACATCGTCGAGTGCTTTGATATACCCGTAGCTTTTCACAAGATTCCTGACCTCAATCATCGCTTCTCCCCCGGGAAAGGATTGGATTATTAAAATATTCTGTATCCAAACTAACTGTCAAACCCGATAATGGAGGGTTTTCGAATAATCCCCCCTTCGCAAGAAGGGGGATTAAGGGGGATGTCTACCGCTTAAATTTCAATCCCCCTGTCTCCCCCTTCTCCAAGGGGGATTTGGGAGAGAGGTACCCCCTTCGCAAGAAGGGGGATTAAGGGGGATGATAACCGCAAAATTATCTCGCGAGAAATATTTTTTGAACCACCCTGTCCTGGCTTGAAGATTTTACAAATTAATGTTATTATTCGAACAATCCAATCAAAAAGGAGGTAAATCATGAGGAAAGTCCTGTATAGTGGACTGTTAATAACGGGACTCATCGTTCTTGGTGCCTGCTCCACCACAGAGGAAAACCAGTACCTTGAGTCTCCCGGTACACTGACGGCGACTGTGGTTAATAACGGTTACGCTGTGAAACTCCAGTGGGATGCGGTGGCAGATGCTGATGGATACTATCTCTATCAGGGTAATGTGGCAGTTGATACCATAGAGGACAAAGACAGTACCGCTATCGTGGTAACTGTTAACGATATTTACAAAGTGAGGGCCTACAAGGGGGATTTGCTCAGTGATCCCACAAACCCCGTTGATCTCCGTCCTGTTCAGACAGACAATGTGGTTCTTTACGACGCACTCGCCTATTCGGATACCACCCATCCATCAGGGGCTGGCTGGGACAACAACGGGAACCTGCTCGTTTATCCTCTCACGGGACACTGCGATGTTGTTGACATGTTTTATGTGAACGGGCTGATCAAGGGGATACAGGAGTCGACCTCTTCCTGTCCCAACTCACCTGACTCTACATTCTTTGAAATTGCAAATGTCAGATACGAGGACCTGGACTCCATAGTTGTGGAGCCTGCGGTGGGAAGTGTTCCTGCGACCGTGAATGCCGTTTACGCGGCTAAGGTTGTGGCAGGAGGTCATGATTATTACGGTAAGATAAAGGTTGTGTCTGTTAACAACACAGAGCATTCAGTGACATTGAGTGGAGCGCTCCAGCTTCTTGAGGGATATAAGAGAGTAGGTAACGCGGCAAAGTAAAAAATGGGCGCCGAAGGCGTAGCCTTCGGCGCCCCACACCCCACTACCCTTTAACAAAGGAGGTAACCTGTGAAAAAGCTTATTCCCATTATTTTTATCATTCTCACAACATCATGTGTCAGGAAAAAGGTCGTACCCCAGATAGTTATTAAACCCAAGTTACCCGGTGTTGTGATACAACCAGGTTCCCAGCAACCTCAGACTCGACCTGTTCCTCCGGCTACACCGTCACAAACAATGGGAGGACCAGTTGTACTTGCTCAAATGGCTCCAGTTGTATTCTCCTACTCCCTCGGTGTAGGAGGCTACTGGATATGGAACAGGGACTTTCAGCCCGGTGAGTGGGTTAAGTTCATCGTTACCGGTAAAGACGGGTCGTCTTACACGCTTGAAATTGCATTTTTGAAAAGAACCCCTGACAGAAAAGAATGGTGGAGAGTATCCTATGTTCCATCCCAGAATCCCGGGGAAGGTGTCACCTATGAGGCGCTATTTACAAGCGGACTGGGTGAGCTCAAAAGACTCAGGGGGAGATTTGACAGCAAGGAACCTGCTGAGCTTCCGGTAACACAGGGAAGTTATGTCGGGAAACCTGTTAAACTCACGAAGGAATCCATAGAGGGGGCGACTGTGGGAATTGAAACAGTGAGAGTACCGGCAGGGACTTTCAGGGCAAGACATGTTAAGTATGGATCACTCTCGGGTAACGGTTCTGTTGAATGGTGGATAGACGATGGTGTCCCCGGTGGTGTGGTGAGGTATGTTATAAAAGATAATGAAGGGGTTGTTGTAACAGCGGATCTACTTTCCTTCGGGAGAGGGGCAACATCTATTCTGGGTTCGTATTGATTTAATGGATGGAAAAATAAAAAGGGGCGCCGCCCGAAGGGCGGCGCCCACACTTACTTACCTCAAAATCATCATCTTTCTCATCTTTACCATCTCACCCGCTCTGAGCATATAGAAGTAGATCCCGCTCCTCAATCCTGACACACTGACATCGATACTGTGAAGTCCTCTTTCCAGGTTACCGTTAAACAGTGTCTTTACCCTCCTTCCGCTTAGGTCGTAT
>JALSOY010000253.1 GCA_026986235.1 Caldifarciminota bacterium | reverse complement strand
TTGTATATCTGAAGGTCAACGGAGACGGTCACCTCATCTGGTCAAAAAGGTTCAGTGATCCCGGTGGCAAAACGGTTACGGCGGGTGGCATCTGTCAGACCGGTGATGGTCCTTTCCTCCTTGGAGGCACTTTTGATGAGGAAACGAGTTCCGATTACCTTGTATTTACCGTGACTTCTGGCGGTGATTATCCAGATGCCTGTCCTTATATAAGTGACATAGCTATTACCGATTCCGTGAAAAGCGTTTCAGAAGACAATGTTTCTGTGACGGCAGAGCCGTTTTCCCTCATGGATGGTGATTACCAGGTGGGAGGGTATCCCTTTGAAGTAACATCTCTATGTGGTGTGGCTACATTTGTTGAGGAGAGGGGATGCGGTTGTAGTAAGGGAAGTCTTGTCTTCAGGTCTCTTGCTCTTGAAAGGGATCAAGTATTCAGGGTGTACACAATTGACGGCAGGCTGGTTTACAGTGGAAGGGGGAAGACGCTCAGATTGCCCGTTGGAGTATACATTGTCAGGGCGATAAACGGAGAGAGGAGTAAGGTGGTGATTTTGAAGTGAAGTGGTGGGGCCGAAGGCCAGAGGCCTTCGGCCCCACCATCAGTTCATTCAAGATCCTGAAACCTGTCCTTCAGCTTCTTAAGCACCTCTGGTAGCGTGGTGTATTCCATCTCCGCCGTACCAACCCTGTGGGGCTCAAACGGTCCCATCGCCCTCATGTAGTTGGCTATCTGATTGGCAAGTCTGCGGGCCTCGTCAAACGAGGGATCGTCAAAGAGGTCTCTCGGTCCTATAAGTTTACCATTGGAGAGCTGGAAACCTGCTGCAATCACGCGTGGAGGTCCGTCAAACCTCGTGGGATTCGCCTGATGGAACGCAACGGGCATAAGTGGACCGTGGTGTGACCCTCTCATCCAGCCTGCCACAAGGTGTGGCATGGCAAAAGGTTCTACAACCTCACCAACCGCCGGAAATCCTGACTGAGCCCTGACGATCAGTACGGGATCGTCCTTTCCCACATACCTGCCGGCCATCATGGAAAGTCTCTGAGTCGAGGAAACGGCCGCTATCTCCCCGTCCGACTTTCTTCTTACCGTCTTTATGATGTAGTGCTCCATGGCCCCTATGAGTGAGAGCATATCGTACATCTCCTCGGGCATGGAAAATTCCACCTTCTTGTTCTCGAACACATCCAGCACTTCAAACTTAAACCCTTCGTGGAGCTTCGGATCTATTACAAGTCCTGCCGTGTTGAATGGATCTGCAAAGATTTTATAGAGCGGGTAATTCCAGGCACCGGGAGATGTCTTGTCTGCCATGAAAATAATCACAGGTTCACTGGGTCTTTCCTCTATCTCCATCTCGGCGGTACCCGGTCCCATTCCCTTTATGTTGCCGCTAAATGTATCAGATAGGAGGTCCTGTCCTGCGCCGTAGAGTTTGAGTCTTTTCGCTTCTTCTGTACATTCCATAAAGATGTCCCACGCCAGTTTATGGATTTCACCATTTTCCACCCCCTTGTCGTGGGTCATAATGAGCTGGAGGTCGTCGCCAACCCTGAGAACATGGAAGTCAATTATTGTTCCGCTTTCCTTTGCCTTCCTGAGTTCCTCTTCTGCGACTTCCATCAAACGGGGATGCATCCCTGAATGACCAACATATCCGCCGATGTCGGCCTTTATTACTGATAATGTTACCTTCATCTTTAACCTCCTTGCTGAATTTTTTATTCTTCGAGGATCTCCTGAACACTTCTCCCCTTGAGGTTGTCTTTCATCAGATCAAGGATCAAAATGGTTGCCCCGTAAATGTCAAGCTTCACGAAAAAAGGGCCGTATGGGGCAAATTTTTCTACATACTGCATAAAGTTTAATAGATTTGCGGGACCAACGACCCCGATTCTGACGATGGAACCCTTCTCCTGCGTTCGGGTGAGGATTTTACCTCCCTCTTTAAAGTAACTCATGAGAAGCTCATGGGCAAAAATGATTTCCTCGGCAAGATCAGAGGCAGTCGCCTGAAAACGCAGAAAATCGTCTATGCTGTAAAAGTACTCCTTCATAAACTTTTCGTCTATGTCGAGATTTTTAGACTCAAAAATTCTCTCGATCTCTTTGAGTTTCTGACGATCCTGGATCCTCATTCCTTCGTCAAAATCCCGGATTCTGGGAATTGTTTTCTCTATGGTTTTCTTTATGACATCATAAATATCGTCTTCGTTTGTAAAATAGGCCCTGCGGGCTTTGACGCTGAATATAAAAACAAACCCTTTCCCCGTTTTCGAAGGATACTTGTAGGATGTGACTTCCAGTGCCTGGTGACTTTCTATGTTTTTGATTATCTCGCTCGTCATGGCCTCAGCAGATGTGCCCTGATTTAATGGACCGATAAGCATAATTTTATATGTAATCTCGTTGGGCCGTGTGTCGATGGGAACGATGTATAACTGGGGAATCTCGGATTTGGAGTATTCCATGAGAAGCTGGGGAATGACGATTCTGCCAAAGATTTCCCCGCCGAAAATAATGCCCATAAAGGCCTTCCTTCTGGGTTTCGAAAGGTCAGACTTCAAACTCTCAACGAGAATTTTGAGTTTCTCCTCCGGCAGAGGTCTTTCATTTTCGTCGGTTATTTCAAGGTGAATTACGGTTATGCCGTCCGGCGTTGTGAACTGTTTATCGTACTTACGGATAAACTCAGGATAAAAGGCCCGGAGTCTTTCCATCACATCGTCGAGTGAGAGGTCTTTTTCAAAGCCGGCAACTGTTACAGCCGTAAGATGCTCCCTTGTGGTCTTTAAATTCCACGCCCTCACAATGACCCCGTGGGACCTTCTGCGGAGTTCCTGAATCATCCTGTAGTTCTGAAGAATTATGCGGGCAAGCGTTTCAGGTGACCTCTCGGTCAGATAGGCCTCTGATCGACTGAGAACGAATTTTTCAAGTTCACCGTCCTCCTTGATTATTTCTTTAAATTCCTCTGGATTCGCCATTTTTTCCAGTTCTCTGTAAACATTTATATACACGCTTATCTTCTTTGAGCCTATGTGAACAAATTTTTGTATGGAAGGTCCCCCTGCAGCTATCATCTTCAGTGTCCGCTTTAGGTCGGGAAGATTTTCTTCAATAAAACTCAATTTTTCTGGTTCCTCTATCCTGGATTTCATGAGAACGATGGCGAGGTCGGTTGTCCTGGCACGGGCACCGAGGATGAAGCAGATATTAAATCCCATTTCGTGGAGTTCACCTGAAATAGTGTTTACGAGTCCGGGCCAATCCTTCCCCACGATGACTATGGAAAGATATGGTGTATCACCTGAGCGGTCGATGCAGACCTCGACCTGTACCTCACCCTCTCTTCTGTAATTTTCAACGAGACGGTCAATGGTACCAAACTCTCTTTCAGTCAATGATTCAAATCTCTTGGGGAATAGTGAGGAAAATTCTTCCTTTAAAATGCCATGTCCCATCATTTTTTTGAGTTTAAAGTTATTAAGAATTATTGTCAACTTGAAGGGCTTTTTTCCAAGGAATAGGGGTTCTCAAAATCCCCCTTGGTGAAGGGGGACTTAGGGGGATTGGATTTCAATCGGAAAACATCCCCCTTTAGTTCCCCCTTCTGAAGAAGGGGGATCTTTAGAACAGCCTCAGAGAGCCTTGAGGGTGTTCGAAAAGTATTTTTCTTAATTTGCGGAAAGAGTTAATTTTACGGTTATCATCCTTTTTAGTCTTTTTTCCAAGGAATAGGGGTTCTCAAAATCCCCCTTGGAGAAGGGGGATTTAGGGGGATTGGATTTCAATCGGAAAACATCCCCCTTTAGTTCCCCCTTCTGAAGAAGGGGGATCTTTAGAACAGCCTCAGAGAGCCTTTGACAGTCATAACAACGGTTTTTATAATTACCCTCACATATTAAAAAACGGGAGAGAACAGGAATGAAGATATTCAGAGGTTTATACAGAATTCTGATTTCAACCAAGACCACCATAGTTCTGTTTTTTATTCTGATATTTTTTATGCTCCTTGGCACGATCTTCCCCCAGTATCACCTTGTGCACGCCACTCCAGAACAGTTTAAGGAAGCTTTTGGAGCCGAAAAATTCAGGATTCTTAATTCACTCGGGCTTTTTGATGTTTTCCACTCCCTGGGTTTCAGAATCACCTCTTTTCTGTTCTTTCTGAATCTATTCCTCTGCACACTTGATGGTCTAATCTTCGAATGGGGAAGACTCAAAAAAGGAAGAGCCTCCGCCATCAGAATAAGTGCAAAGAAAGTTTACGAAAAACTTAAACTGGATAGCATAGTTGAGGCATTTAAAGAGTCCGGGTACAGAGTAAAAAGGATAAAAGGTGACGCAGAAATCTATGCAGCGAGTCGTGGATTTCCGCCGAGAATCGTTTCCATTATCTATCACTTCGGCATGGTTCTCATGATTTTTGGCCTTCTCCTATCAAGTCTCACCCGGTTTGACGGGGATGTCACGCTATTTGACGGAGAAAAGAAGCCCATTCCCACGGCATCGAGAGAAATGAAAATCTACAGGACCGGCCTCTTCAGGTTCAAAGGTGCAGACACACTTCAGCTTGAGTCAAAAAAATTCTGGATGGTTTTCTGGAAACATAACGGCAGATTCTTCGTAAAGGATTACTTTTCTCATCTTGTCCTCTACGACAGGGACGGAAGAAGAATAAAGGAGAAAACCATCGAAGTGAATCACCCCTTGAGATACAGGGGAATGACATTTTACCAGGAATACTTCGTTCAGAAAGTAAATCTCCGTGTTAGATCAAACGACTTAGACACGACCATTGAGGTGGAAACAATGACGCCGTTTGGCATAAAGGGCAGAAAGGGGAAGTACTATCTCGGGATGCTCAAGGCTGGAAAGTGGTATCAGTACAGGAAAGAGGAGGTGAATGGAGAACTAACTCCCCGGTGCTATGTTTACCATCGCGAGGCAAAGGGGAAAAAGAAGAAAAAGCTCGGACTCCTTGAGATGGGGAAAACCTTGAAAATTGGGGATCTATCTTTTGAAATGCTGTCTTTCAAACAGGGGACAGGGATTTATTACAAACGGGACAATGGAATTCTTTACCTTGCCATTGGCACCTTGATTTTCGTCGTGGGACTATTTTTGAGGGTATTTTATCCCACAGCAAGGTTTTCCTTCTTTAAAGACCAGGATGGAAAGATTTATCTCACAGGTCAAACTACCGGTATTGCCGTTAATCTCATGGACGAGATAGAAAAGATGGAGAACAACCTGAAGGAGGTCTTTAAAAATGAGTGAGCATCATGCAGTTGAGGAAAAGAGTGTGCTTCTTGAGGGAGTTGATAGATTTGAAAGAGAGGCAGAAGCCATGATAGAGAAGGCCCGGAAGGAGGCCGAGGAAATAGTTGAAAGGGCAAAGCGGGATGCGGAAAACCTCCTTAATACCGGGCATGAAGAGATTTTGAAAAATATAGAGCTCAGAAAAAAGGAGGCCCTTCTGAGGCTCAAAAAAGAGGTTGAAGAGATAATAGAAAAGTCAAAATCCCACGCCGAAGAGATAGAGAAAAGGGGAAGAGACAATCTTGAGAAAGGGGTTGAATTCCTCAAAAATCTCGTTCTTAACCTGTAAAAGGAGGGTTTTTATGCGTAAGATCATATTTATGCTGTTGGTTATCACAGGTATCGTTCGTGCCGGCGGGTTTGCCTTAACTGGCGTCGGTGGCCGAGGTCTCTCCCTCGGTGGTTCTTTCATAGCGATAGCAAACGACTGGACCGCACTCTACTGGAACCCCGCCGGGATGAGTTACATTGATCAGGACATACTGGGCTTCCACAACGCCATAGTCAAACCTGCCGCATCAGTTGAGCCAATGACAGGGATCTTAGGTTACGATGGAGGTTACTCCCCGATCAAAAAGGTGAACGCCCACTCTCAGACTTTCACCATCCCTTCCGGTGGATTTGTTAAAAACTTCAGGTATCTCAAGGATACAAAGGTCGGATTTGCTGTATTCGTACCCTTTGGACTCGGGACCGACTGGAATCTCTACCACTTTCCTGCAGGATACTACAATCCATCAGACACTGCCACCTTTGTTCCACCGGATTTTCCCGAATACAACTGGTCAAGCGAGGTAAAGACAGCTTCCATGCTCGCAGGTATGGCGAGAAAATTCAAAAAATTCAGTCTCGGAATCGCCTTTGGACCCACTTTTGAAAGATTCAGGATCAGAAAAGTAAACTTCTTCGATCCCGCCACCATTGACAGCGAAGCCCTGAACCTGCCTGTACAGTACAGGCTTTTCCCCGTTGATTCCAGAATAGAGGTAAAGGGGTGGGCACTGACTTTACATTTAGGTGCAATGTACAGACCGGATAAAAAGCTTAGCATAGGAATATCCGGTAGATTTTACACCCGTGCGACACTTGAAGGTGATGCGAATCTCTATGTTTACTTTCCGTACAACGATGCCATCGCCTCCAGGGCAGACAGCCTCGGACCCCTTTTCCTC
>JALSOY010000252.1 GCA_026986235.1 Caldifarciminota bacterium | reverse complement strand
GGCAAAGAAAAGCTTTCCCGTGAAGAGGCAAAGAAGAGAATAGAGGAGTTGAGAGAACTGATTAATTATCACAATTACAGGTATTATGTTTTGAACGATCCTGTGATCTCCGATGCGGAGTACGACGAGCTGATGCGTGAACTTATGGAACTTGAGGAGCAGTTTCCCGAATTTGTGACACCGAACTCTCCCACTCAGAGGGTGGGAGCTCCACCAAGGGAGGAGTTTGGTACTGTGGAGCATCTCCTTCCCATGCTTTCACTCCAGGATGCGAGGAACGAAGATGAACTCAGGGAGTTTGACAGGAGGGTGAAAAGGGCACTCGGTCTACCCATGAACGCTGTTATAGAGTACGCCTGTGAGCCAAAGTTCGACGGACTGTCGTGTGAGATTACATACATTAACGGTGAATACACTCAGGCCTCCACCCGTGGAGACGGAATCAGGGGAGAGGATGTTACTCCCAATGTCAGGACCATAAAAACCGTCCCAATGAAGCTGATTCTCCGGAAAAACGAGGCACCACCGGCAAGGGTTGACATTCGTGGAGAGGTGATAATGAGAAAATCGGACTTTGAGAAGTTGAATTCCGAACTGCTAAAAAAAGGAGAGAAAGTGTTTGCAAATCCGAGAAATGCCGCAGCTGGCTCACTCAGGCAGCTTGATCCCAACATAACGGCGCAGAGAAAGCTCGATTTCATCGCATGGGGTGTGGGTTATGTGGAAGGAGCTGAGTTTAAAACCCACTGGGAGGTTCTGGAAAGGATTGAAAAATGGGGGTTCAAAGCTGCAAGTCCGAGAAAACTCGCCCGTGGTATCGAGGAAGTCATTGAGTATTACCGTAAAATGGAAGATCTCAGAGATGATCTTGAGTACGAGCTCGATGGGATCGTCGTAAAGGTTAACGACCTGTCTCTGTGGGATAAGCTGGGGACGACCACGAGGTCTCCAAGGTATGCAATTGCAGGGAAATTTAAACCCAGGCAGAGGACGACCAGGATAATTGATGTGGTCTTTCAGGTGGGGAGAACGGGTATTGTGACTCCGGTTGCCATTCTTGAACCTGTTGAAGTGGGTGGGGTGATTGTATCGAGGGCAACACTCCATAACTTTGACGAGGTAAAAAGACTGGGTGTTATGATAGGTGATAGGGTACTGGTTCAGCGTGCAGGTGATGTTATCCCTGACATCGTGAAGGTGATCAAAGAGGAGAGGACGGGGAGGGAAAAGCCCATCATACCACCCTCCCACTGCCCTGTGTGTGGGGCAGAGCTTGTCCGTGAGGGAGCTTACCTGAAGTGCATAAATATCTCCTGTCCGGCGAGACTCAAAGGTTCTATCAGACACTTCGCCTCAAGGAGGGCGATGGATATCGAGGGACTTGGAGAGAAGGTCGCCAATCAGCTCGTTGACCGGGGTCTTGTTAAGGACCTTGCTGACATCTACTATCTGACAAAGGAGGACCTTCTGAAACTCGATGGTTTCGCCGATAAATCAGCTGAAAACCTCTTAAATGCCATTGAAAAGTCAAAGGATACGACACTTGCAAGGTTTATCTATGCCCTTGGTATCCCGAATGTAGGTGAATACACGGCCAAGCTTCTGGCAGACCATTTTGGGTCCCTTGAGAGACTTATGAAGGCGACAAAACTGGAGCTCCTGTCAATCACGGGTATAGGTCCCGAGACCGCGGAGAGTATCGTTAAGTTCTTTAGCGAGCCCCGGAATGTTGAGGTTATTCAGAAGATGTTGAGGGCAGGAGTGAAGCCCAGAGGAAAACCCAGGGAGGAGGTAAAAACCCCATTTGCAGGTAAGAGAGTGGTGTTCACTGGTGCACTCTCCAGCATGTCGAGGGACGAGGCAAAAGAGCTGGTCGAGAAATTCGGTGGAATACCGACGAATTCGGTTTCAAGAAACACCGATCTTGTCGTGGTGGGTGAAAACCCGGGATCCAAGTATCAGAGGGCACTCCAGCTTGGAATAAAGATCATAAATGAAGAAGAGTTTTTGAAGATGGTTGAAGAGTCCAGGAGAATACTCGGGGAGGCGTAAAGCCTTAAGGCCCCCCCAACCACCCCTCCTGGAAGCTCTCAAAGATTGGGGGAGGCCGGTTGACCTATTTTTAACTTTCAAATTTGAAAAATGTTCCGAACCCGGTACTTCACTTTGAACGCGATTTTTCCGTGATTTATCATAACAAATAGGTTACAATTTCTCCCATGAAGATCCTCGTTATAAACTGGCAGGACAGGAAGAATCCAAGGGCAGGGGGTGCCGAGGTTCACCTGCACGACATTTTTGGCAGAATCGCAAGGATGGGACACGATGTCACGGCCATCGTCTCCGGCTTCAAAGGAGCACCCCGGGAGGAAGTCATCGACGGCATTAAGGTGTATAGAACAGGAGGCAGAAACTACTTCAACTTCGTCCTCCCCTTCGTTTACTGGTCAAAATTTCATAGAAAGGATTTTGATGTCGTGGTACTGGATATAAATAAGATCCCCTTCTTCACCCTGCTATTCGAAAGGAAACCTCTGGTGGGTATCGCCCATCATCTTTTCGGGAAATCCATCTTTCTTGAGGTTCCAATCCCCATGGCCCTTTATGTTTACCTTACAGAACTTCTCTTTTTCAAAGTTGCGAAAGATCTCCCCTTTGTTGCCGTTTCCCCCAGTACTGCCGATGAGTTAAGAAAAAGGGGGGTGAAAAATGTAAAGATTATTTACAACTGTGTTGACAGACAGAAATACAGACCACTGGGAGTCCCCCGAACACCATATCCGTCTGTTACATATCTCGGAAGAATTACGAAGTACAAGTCCATAGACCATCTGATTGACGCATTCAGACTCGTAAAGGAAGAGATCCCAGATGCGAGGCTGACCATAGTGGGTGATGGGCCCTATCGCAGGAAACTCATGGACTATGCAGAGGGTCTTGAAGTTGAATTTACGGGATTTGTTTCAGAGGAGAAGAAGGTTGAGATTTTAAACAGGAGCTGGGTGGTTGTTAATCCTTCTGTAAAAGAGGGCTGGGGACTTACGGTTATCGAGGCCAACGCCTGTGGGACTCCGGTGATTGCGGCAAACTCACCGGGCCTCCGGGATTCTGTTAAACACGGTGTGACGGGTATCCTTTATCCCTATGGTAACATTAAAATGCTCGCCAATGAGGTAGTTAGAGTTTTAAGGAGCCGTGAGGAGAGAGAAAGGCTTATGAAAAACGCGCTTGAGTGGTCGAAAAATTTCGATTGTGACAGAAATGCAGGAAAGATGCTGGAGTTTTTAAAAGAGGTTGCGAGTAAAGGTGGATAGAAAAAGTTTGCAGTTAAGATTTATAATTTAATGCGATGAAGGGGTATCTTGCCTTTGTGTTGCATTCTCATCTGCCCTATGTGGTAGGTCATGGGCGGTGGCCTCATGGAGCCGAATGGCTCCATGAGGCCACCGCCGAAACTTACATACCCATCCTGAAAATCCTCCATAGACTCGTCAATGAAGGTATCCGACCCGCCATCACCATCGGCATCACCCCGGTTCTCCAGGAACAGCTCCAGGACCCGAGGTTCAAAAAGGAGTTCAAAGAGTACCTCAGAAACAAAATCCATTCTGCTGAAGAGGATAGAAAAACTTTCTCCAGACTCGGATTCAGGAACCGTGAGAGAGTTGCACAGATGTGGCAGGATTTCTACAGCAACACCCTTGAATTTTTCCTTGATATTGACGGGAACATTCTCTCCGAATTCAAGAAGCTTCAGGATGAAGGTCAGGTGGAGATAATTACATCCGCGGCCACTCATGGCTATCTCCCTCTACTTTCAAAGGACGAGTCCGTTGACCTTCAGATAAAGGTGGGAAAACTCGCATACCAGAAAAATCTTGGCAGGGAGCCACAGGGAATCTGGCCACCTGAACTTGCTTACAGGCCAGCCTACAGGTGGAAGCCACCGGTGGGAGGTTATCCGGAATACGATCGGAAGGGAGTTGAGGAATTTTACAGTAAATACGGTATCCGGTACTTTATAGTTGATCAGCATCTGCTGAAAGGGGGGAAGGCCCTGGGAACATACCTGTCCATATTCGAGGGGCTCAAGTCCCTCTGGGAGAGGTTTCAGAACGAGGTTAAGGTGATTGCAGAAGGTGATAGAAAGCCCTATAAGCCTTACCTTGCGGTTTCTCCGGGCAGAGACAGGCTCGTTGGATTTTTTACGAGGGACCCGGAGTCAGCCCTGCAGGTGTGGTCACGGGATTGGGGATATCCCGGTAACCCGCATTATCTTGAATTTCACAAGAAACACTTTCCGGGTGGGCACAGGTACTGGCGTGTAACAGATCCACGGGCGGATCTTGCAGACAAAGACGAGTATGTTCCTGAAAATATCGAGCGCCCTCTTGAAGAGCAGTCGGATCACTTCGTGGGAATTATTGAAAAAATAATAATGGAGAACAAAGGTGATGAGAGGCCACCCATTGTGGTGTCACCTTACGACTCCGAGCTGTTCGGACACTGGTGGTTTGAGGGACCGGAATGGCTGTACCGGGTTATAAAGAAGTTGAATCGCAGGGGAAATGTGGAAACCATAACTTTGAGTGAGTATTACGAGAAGTATCCACCGGATGAGGTCGTTACCCTTCCCGAGGGTTCATGGGGGGAAGGTGGATTCCATTATGTGTGGTTGAACGAGAATACCGGGTGGACATGGAAGCACATATACGAGGTGGAAAGCAGGATATTTACACTGCTCGATAAGCTGAAGGAACATAAAGATGAGGTGGCGGGATTTTTGTGGTCCCTTTTGATACGCCAGCTCCTCCTTCTACAGTCTTCAGACTGGCAGTTTTTGATCACCACCTGGTCGGCGAGGGATTACGCCGAGAGTAGATTTTTACAGCACTACGAAAACATCAGGTTACTGATGAAAATAGCAGATGAATATCTTGCCACGGGTACGATAAAGAATCCTGAGTTTCTCAAAGACCTTGATGGTCAGGCTCCGCTTTTCAGGGAAGTTCTGAACGAGCTGTATCAGGAATAAACCTCTTCGTAGGGTTTTCTCAGTGCCTCCTTCTGGAGTTCAATGAGCTTTATTATCCCTTTCCATGCAAGTTCAACCATTCTGTTGAGTTCTTCAACTGTAAAGGGTGTTTTCTCCGCGGTTCCCTGTATTTCTACGATCCTTTTACTCTCTGTCATGGCAACATTAAGGTCCACCTCGGCCTGGAAGTCTTCTTCGTAGGTTATGTCGAGGAGGAGGTCGTTTCCCACTTTACCGACGGAGATGGCGGCGATGAATTCCCTTATGGGGTTTTCCTTTATGAGGCCGTTTCTTAGCATGAATTGTACTGCGTCGTAGAGGGCGCAGAATCCTGCAGTTATGGAAGCGGTCCTTGTGCCACCGTCAGCCTGAAGCACATCACAATCGATGATGATGGAGTAGTCCTTCATCTTTGATAGGTCGATGACGCCTCTCAGGGCTCTTCCAATCATTCTGGATATTTCGATGGATCTTGCGTCGTATCTACCGGACCTGCCTTCCCTGATGTTTCTCCTCTGGGTTGACCTCGGGAGCAGGGCGTATTCTGCTGAGAGCCACCCTTCCCCGGTTCCCTTTACAAACGATGGGACTCTGTCCTGCACGGTGGCGGTACAGAGGACCCTGGTGTTACCTATTTCAAAGAGGACGGATCCTTCCGGATTTTTCAGGTAACCCCTGTGGATTTTTACAGGTCTTATGGATTCCTTATCCCTCACTTCCATCACATCTCCTCCGGAGCACTCACTCCTATAAGGTTTAAGCCGGTCCTGATGACATTCTGGATGGCTCTTACGAATTTCAGTCGTGCGGCACTTAAATCGGGACGGCGGGGATCTGCGACTGTGTGTTTTTGGTAGTAGTTGTGGAACTTCTCTGCAAGTCCTGTGAGGTAATAGGTGATGGGATGGGGCTCCATTTTTTCGGATATTTCTTCAAGTACATCGGGGAACAGGAGGATTTCCCGGATGAGTGACCTCTCTTCCGGTGTGGAGAGAAGGGACAGGTCTGCCCTGTGGTCAGATACTCCCTTCGCCTCTGCCTTTTTGAAGATACTCGATATCCTTGCGTGGGCATACTGGACATAGTAAACCGGGTTTTTTGCCGAGATCTCCCTTGCAAGATCAATGTCAAAGTCCAGATGGGATGAATAGGATCTGAGAAGGAAGAAAAACCTTGCCGCATCGACATTTACCTCATTAAGTAGTTCGTCAAGCGTGTAAAGTTCACCTTTCCTTTTGGACATCCTCACTCTTTTCCCCTCTTTTATGATGTTCACCTGCTGGATGATTTTCACATCAAACCTGTTGTCGTTGAGTCCGAGTGCCTTTAGTCCTGCCTTCATTCTGGGAATATATCCGTGATGGTCGGGTCCCCAGAAGTCGACGACTTTTTCAAATCCTCTGTCGAACTTGTATATGTGGTATGCAAGATCGTAGAAGAAGTATGTCGGTTCACCGTTACTTCTCACGAGGACTCGATCTTTTTCGTCGATTCCCCCTATCTGAGTGGTCTTCAGGTAAACGGCGCCGTCTTTTTCGTAGGTAAGCCCGAGCTCT
>JALSOY010000251.1 GCA_026986235.1 Caldifarciminota bacterium | reverse complement strand
CGAAATCGTTGCCTTTCTCAAAGCCTTTTTTAAATCGTCAGGTGAAATTTCCTCCCCCTCAAGATATTTTTCCATTATGTGATCATCAACATCGGCAACCTTTTCTACAAGCTCGTCTCTCATAACATGGGCCTCTTCCTCCAGGTCGGCCGGAATGTCATGGCAGGAAAACTTTGCTCCAAGTGTGTCATCGTGCCACACGATTGCACGCATTGAAATCAGATCAACAACTCCCGTAAACTCGTTTTCCTTCCCGATAGGGATCTGAATAGCAACCGGATTGGCCCCCAGCCTTTCCTCCATCATCCTGATGGCACGGTAGAAATCGGCACCTATCCTGTCCATTTTGTTGATAAACGCAATTCTCGGAACCCCATACTTGTTGGCCTGCCTCCATACCGTCTCGGACTGGGGCTCCACTCCTGCCACAGCGTCAAAAATAACAACAGCACCGTCGAGAACCCTCAACGATCTTTCAACTTCGATTGTGAAATCCACATGTCCCGGTGTATCTATTATGTTGATGTTGTGGTCACGCCAGTAGCATGTCGTGGATGCGGATGTAATGGTAATTCCTCGCTCACGCTCCTGCTCCATCCAGTCCATGGTGGCATTACCTTCGTGCACCTCTCCTATTCGGTGAGTTCTGCCCGTGTAAAACAGAATTCTCTCCGTAGTTGTGGTCTTACCTGCGTCTATGTGCGCAATTATACCTATGTTTCTTAACTTTTCTATACCTCTCACGACAATCACTCCTTGTTTTCCTGGGGATACCCAAAAGAAAGGTCGGTTTATATTACAAGTAACCACCCTGAATGTCAACCCCTCGCGTTAGGGTGTTCGAATAATTCCCCCCTTAATAAGGTAAGAGGGGGATGTGATCCGCTTGAAATTCAATCCCCCTTAATCCCCCTTCTCCAAGGGGGATTTTTGAAGAATCCCCCTTAATCCCCCTTTTGACAAAGGGGGATTTTTCGAGACGATGATCCCCCTTCTTTAGAAGGGGGACTAAGGGGGATGCCTACCGCTTCATTTTCAATCCCACTGTATCATTCTTCAGCAAGGGGGATATTCCTTCCGTAAATTCTCCTATGATAAAGGGATTTTCGTCTGACTTCTTCCTGACAGGCTCATCGCACGATAAATTTCTTCAACTTATTGTGTTACACAACCGGTTAAGTTATATTTAAACAAAAAAGGAGGAACCTGGAAAATGGCAGAAACGGTAAAAGAAAGAATTGTTACTTTAATTCCTGGAGATGGCATAGGTCCCGAGATTACAAAAGTTGCGGTGAATGTGATTGAGGCCACAGGTGTGAAAATCAAATGGGAAGAGGTACTTGCAGGCGAGTCTGCCCTCTGCGAGTATGGTGATCCTCTACCAGAGCATGTGATCGCATCCATTAGAAAGAACAGAGTTGCTCTGAAAGGACCACTCACCACCCCTGTTGGAGGAGGTTTTCAGAGTGTGAATCTGAGGATCAGGAAGGCACTTGATCTCTACGCCAACTTAAGGCCGATCAGAAAATTTCCGGGAATAAAAACCCCCTTTGACAATATTGATCTCATAATCGTCAGGGAAAATACGGAGGACCTATACTCAGGCCTTGAGCACATTGTTGTCCCGGGAGTCGTAGAAAGCCTGAAAATTATAACAGAGCGGGCATCTAAGAGAATCGCAAACTTCGCCTTCTCAATAGCCAGAAGGTGGAAGAGGCGTAAGGTAACGGCGGTCCACAAGGCCAACATTATGAAACTCTCAGACGGTCTATTTTTAAAGACTGTGAGGGAAGAGGCCGTAAAACACCCTGAGATCGAGTACAATGAGCTTATTGTTGATAATGCAGCCATGCAGATGGTGATGAATCCTTCTCAGTTCGATATTGTTCTTACCGAAAACCTTTACGGTGACATATTTTCAGACCTTGCCGCCGGTCTGGTCGGAGGACTTGGACTCGCACCTGGCGCCAACATAGGTGACGGTGTGGCCGTTTTTGAAGCAGTTCACGGAAGTGCTCCTGACATTGCAGGGAAAAACATTGCCAATCCCATAGCAATAATCCTCGCCGGTGCACTGATGCTGGACTGGATGGGAGAAACTGAAGCTGCAAAAAAGATACGGAAGTCCGTGGAACTCGTCCTCGAAGAAGGAAAGGTTCGCACCCGTGATCTCGGGGGCACCGCCAACACCGTTGAAATGGGAGACGCAATTATTGAAAAAATCCTAAAGATGTGAACTCGGAAAATACTTTTTGATTCTGTCTCTGTAAAAGCCAATGGCCTTAACTACATCTCCAAGAGTATCACCACCGAACTTTTCCAGAACAGCGTCGGCAATGACATAGGACACGAGAACCTCAGCTATTACAGAGGCAGCCGGTACCACAACGGTATCTGACCTTATGTAAGGGGCTGGCTTCATAGCAAGGGTCTTAAGATCGAAGCTCATCTTTTTCCTTCTCATAGTTGAAATAGGTTTCATGTAACCACGGACGACAACAACCTCCCCATTGGTCATCCCACCCTCTATGCCACCGGAGCGATTTGTCCTCCTCTTAACACCACCTTCTATTTCAAACTCATCCACGGCCTCACTTCCGGATTTTCCTGAAATTTCAATCCCATCACCGATTTCAACTGCCTTTACGGCATTAAGACTCATCACGATCCCGGCGATCCTCCCATCGAGTCTCCTGAAAGGGTCAACATAACTCCCGAGTCCCGGAGGAACACCGTAAACCCTTACTTCAAATACACCACCAAGTGTTTCACCTGCCTCAATGGCCTGGTCAACCAGTTTTTTCGCCTCCCCATCAACATCTGGATCTGGAAAGTAGAACATGGACTTCTCTCTCTTCTCTAATATTTCGTCAAAACTTCGTGGAATGTCCCGCACCTCTATACTCCCTATGGCCCTTGTAAAACCTATGACATTTATGCCGATGTCATGCAAAAACTTATGGGTAATCGAAAGAACAGCCGTTCTCACAGCCGTCTCCCTTGCGCTGCTTCTTTCAATAACGGGAACAAAATTATCCGTGAAACCGTACTTCAGGGAACCGGGAAAGTCTGCATGTCCCGGCCTTGGAACTCTCTGTGGGGGTTCCTTTTCAAGGTCACGAGCCCCTGAATTCTCAACCATTACTGCAAACGGTGCCCCCGTAGTCCTTCCCCCTATAACACCACCAATTATCTGGAAGTTATCCTCCTCAAACTTCATCCTCCGCCCCCTTCCATAACCGCCTCTCCTCCTTTTTAGAAACTCTCTCACATACTTCTCGCTAATCTCAATTCCCGCAGGCATTCCCTCTAAAATTCCCACGAGAAACCTTCCATGAGACTCGCCGGCAGTAAGGACTTTGAGCATTCTATAACCTCCTTCGTAAGGTCTTTTTCCATCCATATTTTTATGTTCTCCGTTGCCTGATAAACGAGCATGGGAAAACCGTTCAAAATATCAGCTCCCCCGTCACGACCGATTTTTAAAAAATCGGTTATAGGGGGATTGTAAATAAGATCGTAAAAAAGCTTACCTCGAAAACTTGAGCCCCTCCACCTGTCAAGTAAATAAAAGGGTTCACCCTCAAGTCCCAGAGAGGTCGCATTTACCACGATATCCACATTTTCCAGAATTTCACCGGGGTCCCTAACGGGGACAACATTTGGGAAAAGCCTGGAAAGTTCAAAGGCCTTTCTGTGAGTTCTGTTGTAAACGAAGACAGGAATACTTTTTAACGAGTATATAACAGCCCTTGCGGCCCCACCTGCGCCGAAAAGAAGGGCCTTTCTAAATTGCCTACCCTTTATTGGAGTTATAAAACCGATGTGATCCGTGTTAAAAGCATGTAATTTCCCATCCTTCACCAATACGGTATTAACAGCTCCTATCACTTTTGCTTCATCTGAAAACTCAAAAAGATCAGGAAATTCAAATGGCTTTAGCTTGTAGGGAACCGTTATGTTAAATCCATCAAGCCGATCTAAAGCAAACCTGAAAAATTCCTTCACCTCCTCGGGTTTCACACTGAAGTTAATGTATTCCATTCCAAGACAATCGAAAATTGACTTTGAAAGGCTGTGCTTCAGGGACATCCCGAGGAGACCGAGTTTCAGCACTTTTTTAACTCCTTTATTTTCTCGTAAAAGTCCGGAAAGGAAATTTTCACCCATTCAGTGCCCATGATTTCAAAATCGAGTGAGGAGACCTGCCTGAGTACTTCAAGTGCCATGGCAATCCGGTGATCTTTGTGGGAATATAGAGTCGCCGTATCTCTGATTCTCGAGTTGTGAACTATAAACCCGTCCTCCATCTCCTCGATTTTCACTCCCAGTTTTTTAAGCTCTGAAACAATGGCAGAAATTCTGTCACTCTCCTTGTGCCTGAGTTCACCTGCATCCTTCAGTATCGTCTTTCCTTCAGCAAACACACCGAGGATGGCGAGTAAAGGGAGCTCATCTATGGCCTGAGGGATCAAATCTCCTCCTATTTCAGACCCATGAAGATTCCGACACGACTTTACGCGGATTTCCCCCACCGGTTCTGGCCCTGTCTTGAAAACTTCTATCTCCAGAGGACATCCCATTTTTTCCAGAATTTTAAGAAAACCCGTTCTCGTGGGATTGAGGTTGACATCTTTTATAATGAAATCGGCATCTCTGTGGAGCACTCCAAGTGTAATGAGAAAGGAAGCAGCGGAAAAATCGCCAGGGATCTTGAATTCCATTGGGTTTAAAACCGACTTCCTCACGCTGACCTTATTCCCGGAAATACTGATAGATGCCCCCATAAAAGCAAGCATTCTCTCGGTGTGATCCCTCGACCTTGCAGGCTCTGTAACAGTCGTCACCCCCCTGGCGTTCAGACCTGCGAGTAAAATCGCTGATTTTACCTGTGCAGAGGCTACGGGAAGTCTGTATGTTATACCCTTTAGATTTCCACCTACTACGGATAGAGGTAAAAGTTCTGCATCACTTCTACCAGATATCCTTGCACCCATGAGAGAAAGAGGATGCGTTACCCTTTTCATGGGACGGCGGGAAAGGGATCTGTCTCCGTAAAATGTGGCATACAGATTAAATCCGGAAATAGCCCCTAACATCAGCCTCGCCGTTGTACCTGAATTCCCACAATAAATGGGTCTATCAGGCTCCTTTTTAAATCCCGATTCGATTTCAATGCCTTCACCAACCTTACGGATTTTTGCGCCAGTGAGCTTAACCGCATTTAATGTTCTTTTCACATCCTCTGAAGGAGAAAGATTTTTTATGTAGCTCTTTCCGTGGGCAAGTGATGAAAGGATCAGGGCTCTGTGGCTTATTGATTTGTCTGCGACTACACTGACACTACCTCTGAGACACATGTTTAATCCACTGTTACGCCAGCCCTGTCAGGCAGTATTTTTTTACCAAGAACCTCGCCGATTTCCTGTAAGTCTTTCATCATTTCAGCGAACTGATGAAAATCGAGGGTTTGCCTTCCATCGGAAAGTGCACTTTCAGGGTCCATGTGGACCTCCACCATGATGCCGTCTGCCCCTACGGCAAGAGATGCCCTCGCCAGAGGTGGCACAAGTTCTCTCTTCCCCGTTGCATGTGATGGATCCACGATAATGGGAAGGTGACTCAGGTTTTTTATGAGTGGAACAGCAGAGAGATCAAGGGTATTACGGGTGTATGTTTCAAAGGTTCTGATACCCCTTTCACAGAGAATTACATTGGGATTACCTTCCGCAAGGATGTATTCTGCAGCAAGCAGGAATTCCTCTATCTTTGCCATAAGTCCCCTTTTCAGAAGGACCGGTTTATGTGTCTTACCAACAGCTTTCAAGAGGGCAAAGTTCTGCATGTTTCTTGCACCTATTTGCAGGATATCTGCGTACTCTGCAACGAGCGGAACGAGTTCTGTATTCATAACTTCTGTAACAACCGGCAAATTGTAGCGTTCTCCCGCCTCTTTCAGGTATTCGAGACCTTTAACACCGAGTCCCTGAAATGAGTATGGTGAAGTTCGTGGCTTGAATGCACCGCCGCGAAGGGCCCTCGCTCCGTGCTCCTTAACAAAATGGGCGATCTCCATAACCTGATTGTAGGACTCAACGGAACAGGGGCCAGCTATAACGAAAAAGTTTCCGTTACCGATCTTCTCATTCCTGACTTCGATAACCGTTCCTTCCGGCTTCATCTCCCGTGCTGCAAGTTTGAATGGCCTGAGTATGGTAATGACATTCTCCACACATTCCAAGCTCTCCACCCTTTCTCTTGCAAGCCTCCTTTCATCTCCTATTATCCCGATGATGGTTCGCTCCTCGCCCACAGAGACATGGACCCTGAAGCCCATGTCCTCGACCACACTTTTTACCTTCTCTACCTCTTTGTGGCCAGCGCCTTTCTTCAACACTATCACCATTTTTATACCTCCCTGAAATAAAAAAATCCCCACCTCTCCTCTTTATTCTCTCGAGAAGGGATGGGGATCTGTTTTTATAAAAGTGGACGGGTTCCCCTATCCCCTCTCATTGAGGGGATAGAAGTAAAATCGAGAATAAAACCTTGAGGAACCCATCATTGTATAATGATAAGACATACCTGCAAAAAAATTCAACCCTTGAGGCTG